>CALZMC010000148.1 GCA_945788455.1 uncultured Clostridia bacterium | reverse complement strand
CTTTTTCAAGAGAGTAGTCAAGCAAAATTTTGCCATAGCCCTGTCTTTTGTATTCGTTAGCAATACAAATCGGTCCCATTGTCATAATAGGAATATCTCTGCCGTCATCGGCCTTGATTTTCGCTCTCATAAAAATATTTTGACCGATAATCTTGCCGTCCTTTAACATTACAAAGTCAAGGTCATGAATAAAATCATCATTGTCTCTTAATGTGTGCAAAACATAATGCTCATTCCAAAACGACTCTTTTACAAGGCTTTCAACCTCTCTTTGCTCTTCTTTTCTTTCTAAACGAATTGTTAGGTTATTTTTGTTCATTTTTTTACCTCCAAAAAATTATAGCTTAGACTTGGAGGCTTCGCAGATTATAGCCTCCGAATTATGCTACAATCTCCAAGGTGTTGTTTTTCTTCAAACAGCAAATCTCCTTAAAATAAAATATAATCTTGATTTCAAGATTAATCTTATTTTATCATAGATTATTCCTTATTACAATTAAAAATAGATATTGAATATGTTGTGCTGTTATGTTAATATCTTCTTTAGAGGTGATGATGTGAATAAGTTGACTAAAAGGATTATTTCTGTTGTTCTTTGCGGTGTGACCGTTATTGGCTTTTCTGCCTGCGGTAAGGTTAATACAGCTACTTTAAGTGACGTGTTTACCGATTCTGCAAAGATTTCTTACAGCACATCTTATAAGGAGCTAAAGCCTAATAAAAAGAACAGAGTTCAGGCTTGGAGACAGGGTATGGTATCGGGTAACGGTATGCAGGGCTTTGTTGAAAGCGGTTCTCCTTATAATGATACATTTATCTTCCAAAATATGCATTTCATTATGCCTAACGTAAATGTTCGTTACTGTCCCGAGACATTTGATGAGCTTGAGGAGGTAAAACAGCATATCGTAAAGGGCGAGGACATTGTTGATAATGCAAGCTACGATGATGTTTATCGTTATCATCCGGGAGGTCAGCTTAGACTTTCTATGGACAAGTCCGGCGTAAAGGATTATGTTCGCTACACCGATTATGAGTCATCACAGGTCGGCGTAAAATATACCGACAAAAACGGCACTTGGGATAGAGTATCATTTACATCTATGGCTGACGGTGCTGTTATTACAAAGCTTACTAAGTCAAGCGATGATGTTAAGATTAACACAACTATTTCATTTGATGACCTGTCATCTATGGCAAACTTCGGCGATAGTGATGAGACTAATATGAAATACAAAAAGCTCGTTGACGAAAATGCAGACACTATTTCACTCGTTTCTCACTATCCCGATTATGAGAACAGCGAGCTAAGATACGGCGGTTACGCAACTACTACTTATGTTGTCACAGTCGGTGGCACAAAGGAAAAGACCGTTCTTCAAAAGAATATGGAGGAAAGTCAGTTCTTTGGCGAAAACGAGGGCATTGTTGTTAAGGATGCCGATGAGGTTTATCTGATTACTGTTAGTGACAGAGACTATAATATGGGCAATTTTGCCGATTTTGATGTTCAAACCGATTTCGCAATTATTAACAAGATTAAGAATGACGAAAAGGCAATTGTTGAAAAATATAAAACCGAAAACGGCTTTGACTATGACAAGGCACTTGCTAATCATTTAGAAATCTATCAACCGCAATTCCAAGCTGTTACCATTACTCTTGAGGATGGCGACAGCGTTGACACCTCAAACGAACAGCTTTTAAGAGCTCAATGGCATAAAAAAGAAATCAATTCTGCTTTGGCACAGCGCACATACTATGCAGGCAGATATGCTTATCTGTGCTGTTCAGGCTATTCAACAAGCAGACTATACGGTATGTGGACCGGCGAGTTCAATACAAAATGGGGCAGTAAATATACAATGGACGCAAATGTAAACCTGCAGACATCATCAATGAACACAGGTAACATTAGCTCAAGCCCTATCGGTTATACATATTTCATCCTCCGTCAGCTTCCCGATTGGCAGGAGAATGCTTATGCAACTCACGGCTATATTAATGCCCTTCAGGCACCGGTAAATTCTGACGGCGACAAGGCAGTAATTACAGAGACCTGCTATCCTTATCCGTTTAGATATTGGAATGCAGGCACATCTTGGATGCTTCAGCCTCTATATGAAACTCTGCAAACATACGGAAATATCAATATTCCTTTGAGTGACGAGTTTGATTTAGAGAGCATTAAGTCAATTCTTGACCTTGATGATAACGGTGTTAAGGCAGTAACCGACAGAGGATACCTAAAGCTTGAGGAGGATATTCTTCTTCCTCTGTTGACAAAGTCTGCAAATTATTGGGATCAGCTTTTGACACCCGAATACTATACTGACGAAAACGGAGCTATTCATTACGAGGAGGGCAAAACTGCCCTAAAGGATGGCGAGACATATTGTATTCTCCCGTCATATTCTCCTGAAAATAACCCGTCAAATTATCCAAGTCCAAGTGATGCAAACTGTGCTATTGATATTGCGGCTTTCAGAGATAATATCAATATGCTTTTATCGGTTATGGCTGACGTTACACCTAATGCCGACACAACAAAATGGACTGAATTGAGAGACAACCTGCCACCGTATCTTTATGACGAGACAGGTGCGCTCAAGGAGTGGGCTACAACACAGTTTGAGGAGAATAATGAGCATAGACATCTAAGCCATTTATACTGCGTATGGCCTTTATTTGAGACTCAAAAGGACGATGATTTAAAGAAAGCCTGCATTCAGGCTATTGATAACAGAACAAGCGAGAATGAGGCATCTCATGCTCTTGTTCATCGTTCCTTAATTGCAGCAAGATTAAAGGATAACGATAGCCTAACTGATGCTTTATTAAAGCTAATGAACCATAGAATTCGTTATAATTCACTTATGACTAACCATGACTATGATCAGGGAAGCGGATATTGTACTGACTTCTGTATCGGCTATCTCGGTATCATAAATGAAAGCCTTGTTTACTCGAATACAGGCGAGATTGAGCTTCTTCCTGCATTACCGAATTCGGGCTTTAATAAGGGCGAAATCACAGGCATTAGTGCGAGAACACAGGCAACTGTTGACTCACTGAAATGGGATAAGTCTGCCAATACCGTAACTGCAACCATTACGTCAAAAATTGACCAAGAGATTGTTGTAAGCTACGGCGAAAAGAGTGAAGCTCTGACCTTTAAGGCAGGCGAGACTAAAACTGTAAACTTTTAACAAAAATGGGTGGCATTATGTTAGGGTAACGGTAATAATCCAAACCACGGTTTATCGTGGCAGATATTGCCCTTAC
>CALZMC010000147.1 GCA_945788455.1 uncultured Clostridia bacterium | reverse complement strand
GCTTTTCCTGGTTGAGCTCAATCATTTCGCCTGTTGCGATAGCCTCGTCACGAATTTCTCTGGCTCTCTTTGCAGTACCTACAACCAGGCTGTAACGGCTGTTACAGCCCTTTAATAATTTCTTTAAATCGGGATTAAACATAATAAATATCTCCTTTTTGTTTTAGTTAGCCGTTAAGCTTTTCATTTATAATTTCATTAATTTTATTAACACATTCATCTAAATCATCATTAACAACTTGATAATCGTATTTATCCTTATACGTCATTTCTATTTTTGCAATTTCAAGCCGTCTGTTGATAATTTCTTCATCGTCACTGTCCCTTGACCTAAGTCGCTTTTCGAGAATTTCAAAGCTCGGAGGCAATAGGAATATCGAAAGACATTCGGGATATAATTCCATTACTCTTTGGGCGCCGATTATTTCGATAATTAAAAAGCAAATCTTATTTTCATCTATTGCTTTATTTATGCCCTTTATCGGTGTTCCGTAATAGCAATTATTGTACTGACAATATTCAAGAAGCTCGTTATCGTCAATCATTCTTTCGAATTCATCATCACTGACAAAAAAATAATTAACGCCGTCAATCTCGCCGTCACGAGGCTTACGGGTAGTAGCAGAGACAGATTCAACAACATCGTTTCTCAGCTTTTTAAGCTCCTTAAAAACTGTATCCTTTCCGCAACCGCTTGGAGCAGATAATACAACTAACATTCCTTTATTCATCGTCAGCTACCTCGCTGCTAAATTTATTTGCAATTTGCTTTAAATCCATATAGGACAAAATTACATTATCGGAATCTGTGATTATTACACTCATTGTCTTTCTTCCGTGAGTGGCATCAATAAGAGTTCCTGCCTGCTTGCTTTCCTTAACAATTTTTTTAATAGGAGCAGATTCGGGAGAAACGATTGTAATCACTCTGTCGGCATTAACAAGATTTCCAAAACCAATATTTACTAAATTCATAATTCTACTCTATATTCTGTATTTGTTCTCTGATTTTTTCTATTTCAGCCTTCATATCAACAACCTTTTGTGAAATTTCAAGGTCGTTACACTTTGAGCCGATTGTATTTGTCTCTCTATTAATTTCCTGAACCAAAAAGTCCATTTTTCTTCCGACAGGATCATCACTTGATAAGAATTCGCGTAGCTGTTCGATATGTGAGCGAAGTCTAACGGTTTCCTCATCGACAGCAACCTTGTCGGCATAAATTGCAACCTCTTGAATAATTCTTGCCTCATCAAGAGAAACATCGCCGATTAAGGTATGTACACGTTCAACAAGCTTATCGTTATATTCTTTAATAGTTTGAGGAGAGCGCTTTTCAATAAAATCAACAGTATCAAGAATAAATTGAGAACGAGAATAAATATCGTCATACATTTTTTCGCCTTCAATTGCTCTCATTTCAACAAATTTGTCTATTGCCTCATCAGCAACACTCTTAACCATTTCCCAAATTTTATCTTCATCTTCATCAGCTTTTTTTATAACAAGAACATCCTGAAATCTGCTGATTGTCGATGCACCGAAATCTTCTTTTAAGTCATAATTTTCAGCAATGCTTTTCAGCGCCTTTACATAAGCTGAGGCTAATGTATTATTTACAACAACATCAGCAGCCTCGGTGTTCAACGCCTCGATATTAACATAACATTCAATTTTTCCGCGAGATACCTTAGAATTAACAAAGGACTTAATTTTATCATCAATAAAACCGTATTGTCTCGGACATCTTGAGTAAAACTCAAAATATCTATGATTTACAGATTTTATCTCAACAGAAATTATATATCCGTCAAGCTCTTTTATGGCTCTGCCAAAGCCGGTCATAGATTTAACCATAGTTTGCTCCTTTCATAGTATATAATCAGTATAAATTATTATATAATCAACGGCTAATCAGGTCAATAATTTGTTAACACAATGTTTACATTGTTAATAATTTGTTTACAATTCAAAAAATAAAATAGCAGTAGTGTACAAAAACTACTGCTAAAAAACAAAAATATAATAATTAAAACAGAATAAAATTAAAATTCCGAATCCATTTCTACAGGTATATCCTCGATGCCACTAATAGCTTTAGTGATAACTGATGAATCAAGAGTAAATGTCTCTACCTCAAATTCCGGAGCAGTGTAAGCATTCTTTTTAATCATTTTTGTTTCCTCCTAAAATGTGATCAGCATCTTGTATAAATTATCAGTACATCAACAAACGTGCTGCTCACACAAGATATAGTCGTTCTAAATAATCTTCATTCAATTTATTGTATTCGAGATACAATTCATTATTGATACGAGTCAATTATAATACATAATATTTCCTTTGTCAAGCATTATTTTTACAAAATGTAATTATTTTTTAAAATTTTTGAAATATTTTTATAAAGTGGCTAAAACACAGGGTTTTTAGAGATATTTACCAAATCATTTATAGATATCATATATTGATTTTGCCTTATTTTTTACTAAATCAACAAGTTTTTGTGGCTCTAATACCTCAATATCATCGCCGTATTGCATAATCCACGAAACAAATCCGTCACTCAGGGTTGCGTTAACAGTTGTTTCAAAATGAGAAGTGTCTGATGCGATTAAAGGAATGCTCGCACCAAACCTGTCCATCATTTCCTCCTGAAGCTTCAGGTCGCATTTTAGTTTAGCCTCGCATTTTTCTCCTGAGAACATATTAAACATAGTATTACTGTAATCCTGCGTATCGAATTTTCCAACGTAATTGCTAACCTCTTCGAAGGGTCTTGCGTCATCATCAAGAACTGTAAGCTTTTTCATTCTGTCAATTCTCAAATTCATCAAATTATCATATTTTTCATTATTGCAGACTAAATAGTAATGGTCATCCTTCCATATTAATGCGTATGGAGATACAACAAATGTCTTTTCGGTATGCTTTTTTAGATTTTTTACGTCAATGCTTCTGCGCTTATATATGAATTTGACCTTCTTTTTTTCGGTAATTGCACCGTGAAGATGATCAATCGTTATATATATTTCTTCATTATCGCACTTAGTGTTAGAAGCCTCAACATAGACCTGACTCTCGAGTGTATTGGCTTGACCTACCGACACAAGAGACTTTAGCTTTTCGATTAGCGAATTGGTTTTTTTAGGAGTAATAAATCCTGCACTGCTGACAGCGTCTATAAGAAGCATTACCTCAGGGATTTCAAATTTCCTGCTCGCCATAAAAAATCCTCTTTTTGGACTCTTGACGGACATAATATCGCATCCTATTCGGTTAAGTGCCTCAATATCAGCATAAATA
>CALZMC010000146.1 GCA_945788455.1 uncultured Clostridia bacterium | reverse complement strand
AGCAGCAACCATATATGTTCCTGCTTCGATTTGGTCGGGAATGATAGAATATGTGCAGCCGTGAAGCTTTTCTACACCGCGAATTTTGATAACATCGGTACCTGCGCCGCGTACATCGGCACCCATAGAGTTAAGGAAGTTAGCAAGGTCAACGATATGTGGCTCCTTGGCAGCATTTTCGATAATAGTAAGACCGCGTGCAAGAACAGCAGCAAGCATAACATTCATAGTAGCACCGACAGAAACATTATCCATATAGATGCTGTTGCCGACAAGCTTGTCTGCCTTTGCGCATACCATACCGTTAATTAAATCAACCTTCGCACCGAGCATTTGAAAGCCCTTGATATGCAAATCAATAGGTCTTGTACCAAAATTACAGCCACCCGGCATAGCGACCTCGGCACTCTTAAATCTGCCGAGCATAATGCCGATAAGATAATAGCTTGCTCTAAAGTGAGACGCAAGCTCGTATGGCACAGGCTTACAGGAAATATTTCGAGAATCAACCTCGATTGTATTTTTATTTATCATCTTAATTCCCGCACCCATAGAGTTTAGGATTTGGATAATTAAGCTAACATCACTTATATTCGGAATATTCTCAATACGAACAATGTCATCAGCAAGTAACGCAGCAGGAATAATTGCAACGGCAGCGTTCTTCGCACCGCTGATATTAACCTCGCCGAATAGCTCGTTACCGCCTTGTATTACGAAATTCTCCAAGTGAAATTCACCTCTCTCGTTAAAAAGAAATTAGGCTTTGTAAAGCACTCGCTTTTAGCCTACAAGTATATGGAAATCGCCTTTTTTCAGGCGAATATGTAAAAAGCACATTTCATAATCGCTAACATTATACCAAATGTTATTGCTAAAATAAATTGAACATCCAACATTTTATCCAAAATGTAACAATTTGAAATAGTGCATAATTAGTTGTAATTATGCGAATGATATACTATATATTGTATAATTGTCAAAAATAGTCAAAATCGTTCAAAATGTCGTATGTCAAAACGGTAACAAAAGGGTAACATAATATATCCTAATTGTCAATACGGCTTTTGTAAATTTTTATATATAATTGAAAAATTTAAAAACAGTCATTCAAAATTATCATTATTATGATTGTCAAAACAGTGCTTTTTATTATCGGTAATACTTGACATTCAATAAAAATAATTATATATTAAAATAAGTATAACTTTTAGGAGAATACATTACGAAAATGGAAATAAAGGACTATATAAAAAGTGAGGTTGTTATCGTAGGAAGCGGTGTTGCAGGCTTGTTTGCGGCGCTTTGCCTACCTAAAGAAACCGAAATATTAGTCATAACTAAAGAGGATTTAAAGGAATGTGACTCTTATCTTGCACAGGGTGGAGTTTGTGTGCTGAAAAGCATAGATGACTTTAACTGCTATTTTGAGGACACAATGAAGGCAGGTCATTACGAAAATAATCCGGAGTCTGTTAGAGTTATGATAGAGTCGTCAACCGATGTTATCGGAACACTTGTCGATTTAGGCGTTAGCTTTGACAAGGAGGATGACGGCGATTTTGACTATACTCGTGAGGGCGCGCATAGACAAAACCGTATTCTTCATCACAAGGACGAGACAGGCAAGGAAATTACTGCCACTCTCCTAAAGATAGCAAAAAAGCGAGAGAACATCACTCTTGTGCCACAGACAACGATGATTGATTTTATCGAAAAGGATAATGTATGCTACGGCATTGTTTGTGAGGACGAATACGGCGAGATGGGTGCAATCTTGGCACGCGATGTTATTCTTGCAACAGGCGGTATCGGTGGACTTTTCCTCAATTCGACAAATTATTCGCATATAACAGGCGACAGCTTTGCGCTTGCGCTAAAGCACAATGTTGAGCTTAAGGATATGAACTATATCCAAATTCATCCCACTACTCTTTACAGTAAGAAGAAGGGCAGAAGATTTTTGATTAGCGAGAGTGTTCGCGGCGAGGGTGCAATTCTGCTTAACGAAAACGGCGAAAGATTTACGGATGAGCTTCAACCGCGCGATGTTGTAACAGACGCTATTCTTAAGGAAATGGCAAAATTCGGCACAGACCACGTATATATCACTCTGCCGACTATGAGCAGTGACGAGGCAAGAGAGAGATTTCCTAACATCTTTGAGGCTTGTATGGACGAGGGCTATGATATAACAAAGGATATGGTGCCTGTTACTCCTGCACAGCATTATATGATGGGTGGCGTCAAGACCGACATTAACGGCAGGACGACTATGGAGCATCTTTATGCAGTCGGCGAGACTGCCTGCAATGGTGTTCACGGCAGAAACAGACTTGCATCTAATTCACTTTTAGAGAGCCTTGTTTTTTCAAAGAGGGCTGCCGAGCTTATCGCACTCGACAAGAGCGAAAAGGATATGAACATACCTGAGCTTGACCTAAATTCGTATCCGGATAAGGCAACAATTCAAAAGGAATTTAAAGAGCTGATTATGGCTGAAATAAAAGAAAAGGACAAGGATTTTTATGATAAATGGTGTAACAATGAGGGTTAATGTTGACCAATATATTTGGAACACATTAAGAGAGGATATTACATCTGAGGACGTTTCTACTAATGCCGTTATGCCTGAGGACAGGCAGGGCAAGGCTGACCTTATCTGCAAGCAGGACGGTATTGTCTGCGGTCTTGATATTTTTAAGCGCACCTTTGAGCTTCTTGATGACACAAGCAGATTTGAAGCTAACTTTAAGGACGGAGACGAGGTTAAGAAGGGCGATTTGCTCGGTGTTATTTACGGCGATATTAAGGCAATTCTCAGCGGCGAGCGTACTGCGCTTAACTATCTTCAGCGTATGAGCGGTATCGCAACTATTACAAGAGAGTATATGAAGGAGCTTGAGGGAACGAATACAACCTTGCTCGACACTCGCAAGACTACTCCTAATATGCGTCCGTTTGAAAAGTATGCCGTTACTGTCGGCGGTGCTACTAACCATAGATATAACCTAAGTGACGGAGTTCTTTTGAAGGATAATCATATCGGTGCAGCAGGCTCAATCACAAGGGCTATCGAAATGGCAAGGGCTTATGCTCCGTTCGTTCGCAAGATTGAAATTGAAACAGAAACTCTTGAGCAGGTTGAGGAGGCAGTTCTTGCAGGTGCCGACATCATTATGCTCGACAATATGGATAACGACACTATGAGAAAGGCTGTCGAGATTATAGGCGGCAAAGCCCAAACCGAATGCTCGGGTAATGTTACAAAGGAAAGGCTTAAATCTATCGCCGAGGTCGGTGTTGATTTC
>CALZMC010000145.1 GCA_945788455.1 uncultured Clostridia bacterium | reverse complement strand
TTTCCTCTTTAATCTTATTGCCCTTCTCCATAAGGTCGTGAAGCGCCTTCTCGTCTCCGTTGACAATATTGTACTTAAATTTCATTAGGTTTGAAACAAGGTCGTCAATCTCATCAACAAGCGCGTCCTTATTGTCAATAAAAAGCTCTGTCCACATATCGGCATTTATTCTTGCAACACGGCTGACATCACGGTATGAGCCTGCCGAATAGCCTGCGTGATAAGGAGCAAGCGGAGATAAAACATAAGAGCATGCCAGCACGTGCGCAATCTGTGATGTGAATGCAATCATTTCATCGTGATGCTCGGGGGTTGTAACAACCGTGCGGGCAAATCCAATTTCCTCTGCAAGACCGACAAGGGCATCGGTTATGTATCTCGGAGTGAACTCATAAGGAGTACAAATAAATGATGCGTTATCAAACAAGGAGGCAAGTGAATTGTCATATCCGCTAACCTCTCGTCCTGCCATTGGATGAGCACCGACATAATAAAAATCAAAGCTTTCATTTTCGAGAGTTCTGCAAATCTTTGTCTTAATACCGCAGGAGTCAGTTACAATACTGCCCTTTTTAAACTCGTCTCTATGCTCTAAAATAAACGGAACAATAGCCTTTGGATAAAAATTTATAATCGTAACATCAGCCTTTGGAATTAAATCGCAAAGCTCGCCTGTTTCGTCAATTACACCGTCCTCAAGTGCACGCATAGAAACAGTCTCTGTTCTGTTCCAGCCCATAACGTGATGAGGAGTATTCTTTTTTATTGCCTTTGCAAAGCTTGCACCAATCAAGCCAAGTCCAACAACTAATATATTCATAGCTACACTTCCATATATACATACAAAATCATTTTACATTTTAATATACTACTCTAAATAAGTAAACAGGAAATTTAAAATTTAATTATTTTGTAATAAAATAGAATTAGCCGACAGAGAAATATTTGTATATTTTCACATTTAATATCCACAAAAATTCTCACACCGATTTTTATGATAAAATATACAAAAAATATACAATGATTTTTTGAATAATTATTAACTGCATTAACAATGCTTTATTAATTATTTTCATTATTTATAGCAACATAAACAGAAAAATTTACTGCTTTTATGCATATTTTGTGCAAAAATCTGTTCTTGTAATTTTATACAAGTTTTATGAATATTCTAACTATTTTTCGTATATTTATACGAAGTTTTTAAAAAGGGTTGAAATTGGCAGATATAGTTATTATAATACTAACAGAAACAAAAATTGTATTTTAAGGAGATATAACAATGGCTAAAGAAATTAAAAAGGTAGTTCTCGCTTATTCAGGCGGACTTGACACATCAATTATCATTCCTTGGCTCAAGGAAAACTACAATAACTGTGAGGTTATCGCTGTATCGGGCGATGTCGGACAAGGCACAGAGCTTGACGGTCTTGAGGAAAAGGCTATCGCAACAGGTGCATCAAAGCTTTATGTTCTTGACCTAAAGGACGAATATGTTGAGGATTACATTTGGCCTTGCCTAAAGGCAGGTGCCGACTACGAAACATATCTACTCGGTACATCTCACGCACGTCCTTGTATTGCAAAGGGACTTGCAGAAATTGCTATCAAGGAGGGTGCTGATGCTATTTGTCACGGCTGTACAGGTAAGGGTAACGACCAGGTACGTTTTGAGCTGACACTAAAGGCATTTGCTCCCGAAATGGAAATCATAGCTCCTTGGAGAATTTGGGATATTAAATCTCGTGAGGAAGAGATTGAATACGCAGAGGCTCATAACATTCCGCTAAAGATAAACCGTGAAACTAACTACTCAAAGGACAAGAACGTATGGCACCTCAGCCACGAGGGACTCGATCTTGAGGACCCTGCTAACGAGCCTATGTATTCTAAGGAAGGCTTCCTTGAATTAGGTGTTGCTCCCGAGCAAGCTCCCGACAAGCCAACTTATGTAACAATCCACTTTGAAAAGGGTGTTCCGACTGCTATTGACGGAAAGGAAATGAAGGCTCTCGCTATTGTTGAAAAGCTAAACGAGCTTGGCGGTGCAAACGGCATCGGTCTTCTTGACATCGTAGAAAACCGTCTTGTAGGTATGAAGAGCCGTGGTGTTTATGAAACTCCGGGCGGTGCTATTCTTTACAAGGCACACGAGCTTCTTGAAATGATTACTCTTGACCGTGAAACATCACACTACAAAAAGCTTGTTAGCCAAAAGTTCGGCGAGCTTGTATATAACGGTCTATGGTTCACTCCGCTTCGTGAGGCTCTATCGGCATTCGTTGACAAGACACAGGAAACTGTTACAGGAGACGTTAAGCTAAAGCTTTACAAGGGCAACATTATCAACGCAGGTATCACTTCTCCATACACTCTGTATGACGAGAACATCGCATCATTCGGCGAAGACGGCGGTGCTTACAATCAGGCTGACAGTGCAGGATTTATTAATCTATTCGGTCTGTCAATCAAGGTTAAGGCTCTGCTTGATAAGAACAGAGAAAACTAATTATACAATTCACAGGGCGAACATTGTTCGCCCTTATAACTATATTTAAGTAAGAAGGTACAGCTATGGCACAATTATGGAAGGGCAGATTTAAAAAGGAGCTTGCAAAGGAGACTAACGATTTTAACTCCTCCATCAAGTTCGATTGCAGAATGTATGCCGAGGATATTAAGGGCAGCATTGCTCACGCGACAATGCTCGGTGCTACCGGAATTATTGACAAAAGCGAGAGCGAAAAAATTGTTGACGGCTTAAACGAAATCCTTGACGAGCTAACAAACGGAAGACTTGAAATTGATATGGAGGCAGAGGACATCCATACATTTATCGAGGGAGAGCTGACTAAAAGGCTTGGACAGACAGGAAAGCGTCTTCATACTGCAAGGTCAAGAAACGACCAGGTTGCTCTCGATATAAGAATGGTGCTGAAAAATGAAATTGACGAAATCAGCGAAAAGATTAAGGCATTAATTTTGGTTTTGTGCAATAAGGCTGAAGAAAACACCGACACTATTATGCCCGGCTACACTCATCTTCAAAGAGCACAGCCGATAACATTCGGCCATCATCTTATGGCTTATGCGTCAATGCTATGCAGAGATTTGGACAGACTTGAGGATGTAAAAAAGCGTATGAACGTTCTTCCGCTCGGTAGCGGTGCTTTAGCGGGAACGACCTACCCTCTTGACAGAAATATGGTGGCTGAGCTTCTTGGCTTTGATGATGTATCCTCAAACAGTCTTGACGGTGTATCGGATCGTGATTTCTGCATTGAGCTTGCAGGTGCGCTATCTCTGATTATGGTGCATTTATC
>CALZMC010000144.1 GCA_945788455.1 uncultured Clostridia bacterium | reverse complement strand
TATTATCGGAAATTTGCTAATATAAACCTAATTTTGTTCGAATACTGTTAGGCTAAATAATACTAATATGTTACTTTAAAAAGCACTTATTGTCAAGTGCAACAAAGCAGTGACGCACTCTTATTTTTCAAATTCAAATCCGTTTTCTTTATAGACAATGAATAACAATGCAAGCGGTGGATTAAATTTTCATTGCCTAAGAAAATGTACTAATGCGCTGTATCGTCTGCTCTTTTTGTCGTTATCTACCATTGCTTTAACCGAGCCCTGATTGCCGACAATAATGAGCAGATTTTTCGCTCTTGTAAGCGCAGTATAAAAAAGATTTCGATATGCAAGCTTTGGAGGAGTACTGATAGTCGGCAGAACAACAGCCTCAAACTCACTGCCCTGACTTTTGTGCACAGTCATAGCATAGGCAAGCTCGATTTCCTTTGCGTTATCTATGCTATACATAGCCTCTCTGTCCTCAAACCTTACATTAATAATATCGTTAACCTTGTCAATTTTTGTAAGAATACCGATGTCTCCGTTAAAAACACCTGTGCCGTTATCGTCACTTTTAAACCAAGGAACATCATAGTTATTCTTAATCTGCATAACCTTGTCGCCCTCGCGAAGAATATAGCCACGATTTCTTATCTCTGCCTTATCTCTTGACGGCGGATTTAGTCTCGCCTGCAAGAGAGCATTAAGATTTTCTGTGCCGACCTCGCCCTTTCGGCTTGGACACAGAACTTGAATTTCTTTAACAGAGTCATATCCATAGCCGGCAGGAATACGCTGAGTAACTAAATTTACAATCTTCTTTGGCGCATTATATTTTGAGTCCTCATTGAGCATAAAGAAATCCGATTGTGGATTAGAGTTATCAAAATCCGGCATTTCGCCGCGAACAACCTTGTGCGCATTTGTGACAATCATACTTTCCATAGCCTGTCTAAAAATCTTATCAAGGCTAACAACATCTATAAGCTCGCTCTTAATCAAATCTGCAAGAACATTGCCTGCACCGACAGGAGGTAACTGCTCCTTATCGCCGACCATAATAAGTCTGCAGGAAAGAGGCAACGCGTCAAGCAGAGCAGAAAAAAGTGTAACGTCAACCATTGAAAGCTCGTCAACGATAACTGCATCACAATCAAGTGGATTTCTAAGATTATGAACAAAGCTCGGCTCAGTTGCACCGTCTCTGTATTCTACCTCTAACATCCTATGAATAGTCTTCGCCTCAAAGCCTGTCAGCTCACTCATACGCTTTGCAGCTCTGCCTGTCGGGGCAGCAAGCATAACGTTGAGTCCCCTGTTTTTCATAAGGCTGATTATACCCTTAACGGTAGTAGTTTTACCTGTACCGGGACCGCCTGTTAAAATCAGCATACCCTTGTTTACGGCAATTTCAATAGCCTGTCTTTGCTTTTCGTCAAAGGTAATACCGTTCATATTTTCAAACGCAAGAATTTCGCCTGTTTCTATATCCTTTTTTTGTGGTGGGAATCTCAGCATCACACGAATACGCTCGGCGATAGTGCTTTCTGCCCTGTATATTTCAGGCAAAAACAAAAACTCCTTGTCGTTAATTATTTCCAAAACAAGCTGATTTACCTCAAGTGCATTGTCTATTGCTATTTCAACCTCGTCCTCACTGCAATCAAGAAGCGACATCGCGGGCTTTATAAGACTGCTTCGCGGAATACAGGTGTGACCGTTATTAAGATTATGCCTAACAACATAAACAACACCTGCCTGACTGCGATAGTCAAATAGCGGTGGCTCGTCAAGCCGAAGCGCAATTTCATCAGCACGCTCAAAGGTTATACCGCCTGCATCTCCGACAAAGGCATAAGGATTTTCTTTTATTATATCAAGTGCATTTGACTTATATAGTTTATACGCGTCAAAAGCCTCCTGCTGACTCAAGCCCAAATCAGCAAGTCCGTTCATAACATCACGGGCAGCAAACTGCGCCTTAAACTCCTGACTGATTTTTCTCGCCTTTGCCTTATTTATACCCTTGATAGTGGCAAGACGGTCAGGCTCATTTTCGATAACATTAAATGTGTCGATGCCGAATTTTTCTACAATTTTTGTTGCCGTTGCCTCTCTTACACCTTTAATTATTCCTGCTGAAAGAAAACGGAGCATACCTGACGCATCGGCAGGCAAAGTTCTTTGTAGGCGCACTGCCTTAAACTGTCTTCCAAAGCTTTGGTGCATTGTCCACTCGCCTTGAAACACAGCCTCCTCGCCTATCATAACATTTCCCAAAACACCGACAACTGTCACATATTCGTCTCCTGCATCTACCTCAATGACGGCAAAGCCCGTGCTTTCGTTTTGATAGGTTATATCTTCAATTGTGCCTGTCAAATTCTCTAATTCATCAGTCATAATTTTGTTCCGTTTAGTTGTTATTCTTGCAATTAATAATATGTATAGTATTATATCACATTTTTGACAAAAAGAAAAGAGCAAGTCATAAGACCTGCTCTTTATATTTAGGAATTATAGATTACTCGTTGATAGATGTAACAACGCCTGAACCTACTGTTCTACCACCCTCACGGATAGCGAAACGAAGACCTTCTTCAATAGCGATTGGAGTAATAAGCTCAACGTTCATTACTACGTTATCGCCAGGCATACACATCTCTGTGCCTTCCGGAAGAGTGATAACACCTGTTACGTCAGTTGTTCTGAAATAGAACTGTGGACGATAGTTGTTGAAGAATGGAGTATGACGGCCACCCTCGTCCTTTGAAAGAACATAAACCTGACCTGAGAACTTTGTGTGTGGCTTGATTGAGCCAGGAGCAGCAAGAACCTGACCTCTTTCGATGTCACTTCTCTGAACACCACGAAGAAGACAACCGATGTTGTCGCCAGCCTCAGCATAGTCAAGAATCTTACGGAACATCTCGATACCTGTACATACTGTTGATGTTGTCTCCTCGTGAAGACCAACCATCTCAACTGTATCGTTTGTGTTTAGCTTACCTCTCTCAACTCTACCTGTAGCAACAGTACCACGACCTGTGATTGTGAATACGTCCTCAACAGGCATTAGGAATGGCATGTCAGCCTTACGGTCAGGAGTTGGGATATAGCTGTCAACAGCGTCCATTAGCTCTTGGATGCAAGCGCAAGCAGGATCGTCATTTGATGTAGCCTCAAGAGCCTTAAGAGCTGAACCCTTAATGATTGGGCACTCATCATCAAACTCGTACTCAGCAAGAGTCTCACGAATTTCCATCTCTACTAACTCAAGTAGCTCTTCGTCATCTACTTGGTCAGTCTTGTTCATGAATACGATGATTGCAGGAACGCCAACCTGACGAGCAA
>CALZMC010000143.1 GCA_945788455.1 uncultured Clostridia bacterium | reverse complement strand
TTTAACTGCTTTAAGTCATCGGCAAAAATTTGAAGCTCGTTTCCTCTTTTTATTTCATCGCCCTTTTCTTCGTCTATTGAGAATACAGAGGCACAATTTGGGCAAACGAGAAAATATACCGTATTCAAATCAAAAAGAGTTATCTTAGGTGCGAGTCTTCTTTCTAAATTAGAAAAAATACCGAACTGAACATTTTCGTTACAGCAAGGACAAATGAGATTTATCGTTTCTCCCTTTGATTTGATTTTTTTAGATGTTCCAAGTCTATACTCCATTTAAATCACCAAATATATTTTACTATAAAATAAGGACGTGTTCAAGTGTATAAAAAAATTATTTTTTCTCTATTTTTGATTTTTCTATTAACTGCCTGCTCTACTCTACCGAACAGCAGTAAAAATAATAATGATGACGATTATGTAAAATCTGTGTGGATTACATATTATGAGCTTAGTGAGTTTACAGATAATGCGAGTGAAAACGAGTTTAAAAAGCGAGTAAGTCAGGCTTTTAAGACTTTAAGCAAAAACGGCTTTAACCGTGTAACTGTTCAGGTTAGACCGTTTGCCGATGCGTTTTATAAATCAAGTTATTTTCAAACAAGCTCTTATCTTGTTGGCAATAGGGGAGACGAGCTGAGATATGATGCTCTTAAAATAATGACAGAGCTTGCTCATAAATACCATCTTGAAATAGAGGCATGGATAAATCCATACAGAATAAGCAATTCTACTGATTTTTCGGAAATTCCAAGTGATGATATTGTGATGAAATATAAGGACACCGAAAACATTATAGTTTGTGATACGGGCATTTATTTTAATCCGGCAAGTCCTGATGCAAATAGCCTTATAGTTAATGGCGTGAAGGAAATTGTAATGAATTATGATGTTAATTCTATATGCTTTGATGACTATTTTTATCCAACTAAGAATAAAAGCATAGATAAAGACTTATATAAAAAGTACAAGGATGATGGCGGAAAGCTTTCTCTTGATGATTGGAGAAGAGAAAATGTTTCTAATATGATTAGCTCGGTTTACCGTTCTATTAAGGAAATTAACGAAAATGTTACCTTTGGCATCAGTCCTGCATCTAATATTGAAAATAATTACAATTCTCTTTATGCCGATGTTGAAAAATGGGCAACTAATGACGGTTACGTAGATTACTTATGTCCACAAATATATTTTGGCTTTCAAAATGAAAATCAGCCATTTATGTCCACAACAAAAAAGTGGATTCAAATGGCTGAATGTGATTTATATGTTGCGCTGCCGTTATACAAGTCATCACTTGAGGATGAATTTGCAGGGGAGAACGGAAGACAAGAGTTTGTCAAAAACAACAACATTGTCGCAAGGCAGGTAACATATTTGTCAAAGCTTGATGAAGTAAAAGGTTTTTATGTGTTTTCTTACAGCTCGCTGAAGGATAATGAAGAAACAAAAAATCTCTATTCTGCAATGCAATAATCATCGTTATAGGTTTTGATTTTGACATCAAGCTCTTGACCGATAATATTTTTGTTTGAGTGAATTCTTACGGCAAAATAGCTTTTTGTGTAGCCTTGATAAACATTTGGCTCAACCTCGTTTTCGAATAAAACATTAACGGTCTTCCCAACAAGACTTTCTAAATATTTATTCTTAATATCTTCTGTTGTCTTTATCATAATCGAGGCGCGTTCCTCCTTAACTCGCTTTGGAACGTCATCTCCTCTTTTTGATGCAGCAGTACCCTCACGGTTACTGTAAGGAAAAACGTGAACCTTTTCAAAGGCAATGCTTTTAACGAAATTTAGGCTGTCATTAAAGTCCTCGTCACTCTCCTGATGAAATCCTACCATAACATCGGTTGTGATGCTTGCATCCTTGAAGGTTTTTCTTAGCTTATCACAGAGTGATTTATACTCTGCCGAGGTATAATGTCTGTTCATATTCTTTAGAGTTTTGTCACATCCGCTTTGGAGAGAAAGATGAAATTGAGGACAAAACTTTTCATATTTGACAGTCTTTCGATAATATCATCGGTAATATGGTCAGGCTCTAAAGAACCGAGACGCACTCGTTTAATATTCGGATTTTTTGCACAAATCTCGACTGCGTCAACAATATCAAAATCCTCATTCTTGCCGTATGCAGATAGATTTATTCCGACAAGAACAATCTCCTTAATACCGTTTTTTGCAAGGTTATTTATCTCTATTTTTAGGTCATCGGGATTTTTTGAACGAACTCTGCCACGTGATTTTGGAATTATACAGTAAGAACAAAATCTGTCACAACCGTCCTCAATTTTTACAAAAGCCCTAATTCTTTCGCTAAAATCAGTAATAGAACAGCTCCAAAATTCATCGCCTTTTTGATGCTCTTCGATCTTGATAATCCTGTTTTTCGTTGCACTGTACTCATTGATAAGAGATAGAATATCGTTATCGTTCTTGTTAGATAGAATTATATCTGCATCAATAAGCTCTTTAGCTTCTTTTGGAAACGCCTGTGGCATACAGCCTGTAAGAATAACTGTTGAATTAGGATGATTTCTTTTATATTTTCTGATATTTTGTCTTGTCTTTTGGTTTGCAGTAGCTGTTACGGTACATGAATTTATAATATAATAGTCAGCTTCCTCACTTGGCGGTACAATCTCAAAGCCTGCATTTTTAAGTAGCTCACTCATATATTCAGTTTCATATTGATTTACCTTGCAACCAAGAGTATAAAATGCCGCTTTCATAATTCACCTCAAAATACTTTTTAGTGATTATATCAAAAAAATGTAATTAATACAAGTTTTCGGCAATATTATTTAATGGTGATATTATGAAAAAAGTTTTGATATTCCTTCTATCATTAGCAATATTTGTTTCCATGCCGACAACAATGTACGCTAAGGACAAAGAAATTAAGGTTAAATCAAGCATTCTAATGTGTTCTAACACGAGAGACATACTGTTAGAGGATAACGCTTATGAGCATTTGTCGCCTGCATCAGTAACTAAGATAATGAGTATATTGCTGTTTCTTGAGGCAATAGACAGCGGTAAAATATCTCTTGACGATATGGTTCCTGCAAGCGAAAATGCCGTCTCGAAGGGTGGCTCACAAATATGGCTTGAGGTAGGGGAGCAAATGAGTGTTAATGACCTACTAAAAGCAGTAATAATATCGTCTGCTAATGATGCCTGCACTCTTCTCGGAGAATACGTTGCCGGTAGTGATAGTGGCTTTGTTGATATGATGAACAGCAAGGTTAAGGAGCTTGGACTTACTAACTCTCATTTTGAAAACTGCACCGGTCTTGATGATGATACGACTAATCATTATTCCTGTGCATATGACCTTGCAATTATT
>CALZMC010000142.1 GCA_945788455.1 uncultured Clostridia bacterium | reverse complement strand
ATATGCTATAATTAACGAGTAATTAATTTTGCAATTAATGGTTTTTTATTAAAATTTATACAAATGCAAACGTTAATTATACAGGGGTTTATTTTCAAATATATTTTTGATTTAAGGAGAAATTTATGGAAAACAAAGCAGTTAAGCCATTTGGCGCAAAAGACAAATTCGGCTATATGTTCGGCGATTTGGCGAACGATTTTACTTTTATTCTGTCGTCAAGCTTTTTATTAAAGTTTTATACAGATGTTATGGGAGTGTCGGGTGCAGTAGTCGGTGCCGTTATGATGCTTGCAAGAATTGTTGATGCTTTTACCGATGTAGGTATGGGCAGAATTTGTGACAGATCAAAGTCAACTAAAAACGGAAAATTTAAGCCGTGGCTGTTAAGAATGTGCGGACCTGTTGCTCTAATGTCGTTTTTAATGTATCAAAGCTCACTTGCTAATATGAGTATGACATTCAAAATCGCATATTTGGTTGTAACATATATCCTATGGGGTTCAGTATTCTATACCTCGGTAAACATTCCCTACGGCTCAATGGCATCAGCAATTTCAGCTGAACCCGGAGACAGACAGTCGCTGTCAACATTTAGAACAATGGGTGGAACTCTTGCCGGTGCATTTATTACTGCAGGATTACCAATGTTCGTTTATGACAAGCAGACTTCGGTATTAATCGGTAGCAAATTTACTCTAATTGCAGGTATATGCTCTGTGCTTGCTATAATTTTCTATCTTCTTTGCTATGCAATGACAACCGAAAGAGTTGTAATAGAGATTGACCAAAGCAAGCTTAAAGAAAACAATGTATTAAAAATGCTCGGTAATGCTGTAAAGAATAAGGCGTTAATTTCGATTATCGTTGCATCAATAGTAATGCTTCTTGCACAGCTTACTCTACAATCTATGTCTAACTATATATTCCCGAATTTTTACAGAAATCCAACTGCTATCACATACGGTATGGGTGTTATGGGTATCGGTATGATTATTGCCGCCGTAACGGCAAAGCCACTTGCAAACAAGTTCGGCAAGGCTGAAATCAGTATTGCATCTTCCCTATTCGCAGGTATTGTGTGCGTTGTGCTTTACTTTGTAAGGCCCGAAAATGTATGGGTATTCATCGTATTTCAAAGCTTTGCATGGTTAGGACTCGGTATGTTCCAAATGGTAGCATGGGCACTCATTACCGATGTTATTGACTATTCAGAAATAAGAAACGGTATTCGCGAGGACGGCTCTGTATATGCATTATATTCATTTGCAAGAAAGCTTGGTCAGGCGGCTTCAGCAGGTCTTTCAGGTTCACTGTTAAGCCTTGTTGGTTATTCTCAAAGCACTCAATTTGACAAGGATGTTGTAAACGGTATTTTTGATATTACAACACTTGTTCCTGCTATCGGATTTATATTACTTGGTCTTATTTTATGGTTCTGGTATCCGCTACACAAAAAGCAGGTTGATGAAAACGTAGAATTACTAAAACAAATTCACAGCGAGGGTAAATAATATGAGAATTGTAAAAAACATTAATGAAAATTGGGAATTTTCAAAGGACAACAAGAACTGGACTAATCTTGATTTGCCACACACTTGGAACGGCAAGGACGGTCAGGACGGCGGAAATGACTATTATCGCGGAAGATGTTATTACAAAAAGAGCATTGATGCAAGTGATTTAGAGGGAGAAAAGCTATACATTAAGTTTTACGGTGTAAATTCATCTTGTGATGTATTCTTTAACGGCAAAAAAATCGACTCGCACGATGGCGGTTATTCTGCATTTATTGTTGAGCTTGACAAAAAGGTCGGCGAGCTTATTGTTGAGGTGGATAACTCCCCTAACGACAAGGTTTATCCGCAACAGGCTGACTTTACTTTCTACGGTGGTATATACCGTGATGTTGAGCTAATATCTGTACCTGAGGTTCATTTTGTTGATGAATTTCATGTTACTCCTATTCTGCAAGGTGCATACGCAGATATTAAGCTTGAGGCTCACACTAATAATGATGCAATAATTGAATACGAAATCATAAATGACAATGAAGTAATTTATCGTTCAACTGATAATGAAACAACTATCGAAAATCCTCATTTATGGAACGGCAGAATTGACCCGCATCTTTACACAGCGAATGCTTATGCAAAGGTAAACGGCGAAATTGTTGACCAAATTTCTACTCGTTTCGGTATCCGTTCATTTGAGATTGATGCTCAAAAGGGATTTATTCTAAACGGCAAGGAATATCCCTTGCGCGGTGTATCACGCCATCAGGACAGACCTGATATAGGTAATGCTCTAAAATATGAGCATCACAAGGAGGATATGGAGCTAATCGCCGAAATGGGTGCGAATACAATCAGGCTTGCTCACTATCAGCACAGTCAGGATTTCTACAACCTATGTGACGAATACGGTATGGTTGTATGGGCTGAAATACCCTATATTTCTCTTCATATGGATAACGGCTTTTCTAATACAATGAGCCAAATGAGAGAGCTAATTAATCAAAATTATAATCATCCGTCTATTGTTGTATGGGGATTATCGAACGAAATCACAATGGGTGGCGTTGCATCTCAAAAAATGATTGATAATCACAAGGCACTAAATGACCTTTGTCATGAGATGGATAAAACAAGGCTTACTACTCTCGCAGCACTTACAATGTGCCCTATTGATGCCGAATACATCAAAATTCCCGATGTTTTGTCGTACAATCACTACTTTGGCTGGTACGGTGGTAACACATCTATGAACGGTCCATGGTTTGATGAATTCCACAAGAAATATCCAAACAGGGCTATTGGTATAAGTGAGTACGGCTGTGAGGCATTAAATTGGCACACATCTAATCCTGAACAAGGCGACTATACAGAGGAATATCAGGCATACTATCACGAGGAGTTAATTAAGCAGATTATGGACAGACCGTATCTGTGGGCAACTCACGTATGGAATATGTTCGATTTTGCTGCTGACGCAAGAAGTGAGGGCGGCGAAAACGGAATGAATCACAAGGGTCTTGTTACATTTGACAGAAAATATAAGAAGGACAGCTATTATGCTTATCAGGCTTGGCTGAGCGACAAGCCAATGCTTCATATTTGTTCAAAGAGATATATTGACAGAGTTGAGGACGTCACAAAGGTTACCGTATATTCAAATCAAGATGAGGTTGAGCTTTTTGCGAACTCAAAGAGCGTTGGCAAGCAGAAAAAAGGAAAGTATCCTTTCTTCTATTTTGAGGTAGAAAATATCGGCGAAACAGAGCTAAAGGCAGTTGCAGGAGATTTGAGTGATACTGCAAAAATTAAGAAGGCTGATACACCTAACGAAGCATATATT
>CALZMC010000141.1 GCA_945788455.1 uncultured Clostridia bacterium | reverse complement strand
AAGCAGTAAATACAAGCTCGCCTGCATAAGGCCAACGAGGAGGAACCTCCATTTTTGTACAACGCTCATAAACTTCTTTAATCTTGTTAATCTCGTGAAAATCAAGCTCAGGGTCAACGCCCTGTGTCCACATATTCAGCGCAAGAGTCACAACATCAACATTACCTGTGCGCTCGCCGTTACCGAACAATGTACCCTCAACACGGTCAGCTCCTGCCATAAGACCAAGCTCTGTTGCAGCAACGCCCTCGCCTCTGTCATTATGAGGATGAAGCGAAATGATAGCAGCATCGCGATTCGGCAAATGACGGCAGAAATATTCAACCTGGTCGGCATAATTGTTTGGTGTTGCGCACTCAACTGTGTTAGGAAGATTTAGGATAATAGGATTTTCCTTTGTGATGTGCAGCTCCTCCATAACACGCTGACAAATTTCAACGGAATTGTCAATTTCGGTTTGAGAGAATGACTCGGGAGAATACTCGAAACGAATATTCATTTCGGGATGCTTAACCTTCTGCTCCTCTGTCAATTCATAGATAAGCCTTGCACCCTTGACAGCAATGTCAATAACACCCTGCATATCTGTCTTAAATACAACCTTGCGCTGTAAGGTTGATGTTGAATTATAGAAATGCACAATTACATTTTTTGCACCTGCGATAGCATCAAATGTCTTTTTGATAAGATGCTCTCTTGCCTGAACAAGAACCTGAATAGTAACGTCATCGGGAATATAATTTTCCTCAATAAGAGTTCTCAAAATCTCATAGTCGGTGTCTGAGGCAGACGGAAATCCCACCTCAATCTCCTTAAAGCCAACCTCGATAAGTGTCTTAAAGAACTCAAGCTTTTCCTGAAGGTTCATGGGGTCAACGATAGACTGATTACCGTCACGCATATCAACCGAGCACCAAATCGGTGCCTTTTCGATAACCTTATCAGGCCATGTTCTGTCCGGAATATTTATCGGCTTAAAGCCAACATATTTTTTATACCCTTGATTCATAATTATAATCTCCTTTCGTTTAATGCGTAGGAAATATATTTATTTTATATCTTATGATATAAAAAAGTCCCTACACAAAAAAGTATAGGGACGTAAATTCTACGTGGTACCACCCTATTTCAGCAAATAAATTGCCCTTTAGCATCTATCAATGCCTCTGTCTGTAACGCGACAACACGGAAGCCCCTATTGATTTCTATTCAGGGCATCAACTCAGCAGAGAGCTATACACCGTAAAATTTGTATTGACTTTCACCGACCGTCAACTCTCTGAAACTAAATGATAAGGTCTTTTTCTGCTTCATAGTTTTTAATTGGGTACTATTAAATTGTTATTGATATTATATCAAATTATATTTATTTGTCAACCCTAATTTAGATTTACAGCAAAGAATAGCCGTAGCCGTTTGCGATAGCATCTACTCTCTCTCCTGCGCGACAATGCGGACAGTCGTGAGGAGCATAAGCCTCGTATCCGGGAATATCGTCAGCATTAAAGATACTGTCAACATGAACACCTTCAACAGTATCGGTTGCAGAGAAGATAGCCGATACTCCTGCAACTCTTCCTCCGTAATACTGAACACTCTCCATAGCGCGAGCTACTGTTCTACCGCTTGTGATACAAGAGATGAGTACAAGAACATTTTTTCCGTTAATAAGCTTCTTTAGGTTGTCACGGAAAATCAGATTTCCCGCACTGTCATATTCAGAGCCTAAAACGAAAACAGTATCATCGGGATTAGGATTTAGCATATTAGGTCTTGCAAGCTCGTGTGCAAGGTATGCGCCAAGAGCCTGTGTCTCATATAGGCACAATACCGTGTCAACGTGAATGTCGTGCTCTGCATAATATCTTGCAAGAAGCATAGCAGCGTCAACCGAAACATTATGATTATGCTTTATGTCAGATGTTCCGACATAATAATTAAGGTGCGATGACGCAGAAATAAAATGCCCCGGCATTGCATGAATGAACACACGGTCATCACTTTTCGATGTAATTGTATAAATAGGCTTATCCATAGCTTTAACCTCGTTTCTTTAGGGTAACGGTAACAATCTGAACCACGGTTTATCGTTACCATAGGGTAGCGAAAGCCTTTACTTCGTTCCCTCTCTATTAGTTTATTGTACATTAATACTCATTCTTTTTCAACAAAAGACTATGTAAAAAAATTTCACATTTATTTGTGAATATTCAACAAACATTCGATTGTAAACCAAATTTTATATTTTAGTTGACATATCGACACTCTCGCGTCATAATCTAAAAAAACAAATATGAGGTGTTCTTATGACTGAAACAAAAAAGAAAAAATTTAGAACTCTTGATTTGGTATATGTTGGACTGTTCGCAGGGCTTATAGCAGTATGCGCCTGGATTTCAATTCCGTTAACCGTATCAATAACGCTCCAAACCTTTGGAATTTGTCTTTGTGCAGGTCTGCTCGGCTTTAAGCGTGGAACAGCATCGGTTATAGTTTATATCCTGCTCGGTATGATTGGCGTTCCTGTTTTTACAGGCTTCAAGGCAGGCTTTGGAGTATTATTCGGTCCGACAGGAGGCTACATAATAGGCTTTATTTTTACTGCAATTATCGTTGGTCTTGCAAGTGACAAAATCGGAAAAAAGCTGTGGCAAAACGCATTGTTTATGACATTAGGTGTTTTGACCTGCTATTTATTCGGAACAATATGGTTCGTTATATCCTACAAGGTCAGCTTTGTATCGGCTCTTTCAACCTGCGTTATTCCGTTTTTAATTCCCGATGCAGTAAAGATTGCACTCGCCTGCGTGCTTGTTAACAGACTGCATAAATTTGTAAAATAATTTCACGATAAATATTGTATTAGCCCGACTCTTATAATATAATGTAAAAAACGATAAAAGGATTTTTTTACTATGCACTTATTAAAGGTTGAAAAAGAAAATTATATCGGTCAGGCTGACCCGTTTATTCTTGAGGCTAACGGAAAATACTATATTTATACCACAGGTCATGACGGCATTTATGCTTATGAGTCAAGCGACCTGTTAATCGGTTGGGAATATCGCGGTATGGTTATGACAGTACCTAATCACGATTCATTCTGGGCACCGAGTGTTATTGAGCTTGACGGCAAATTTTATATGTACAACTCAATAGAAATATACAACGACACACCTGACAAGGGTGGACACAGAGGTGCTATGTTCGTATCTGAGGCCGACAATCCACTCGGTCCGTTTACTAACACAACACAGCTCCTGCACCCATTTTCTATCGACTCTCACGTTATAAAAAACGAGAGCGGATTATTCATTTTCTATTCAACAAATCGCTTTGAGGGCGACAGAATAGGAACA
>CALZMC010000140.1 GCA_945788455.1 uncultured Clostridia bacterium | reverse complement strand
TGAAGAGGGTATTGAAAATATGGACGCCATCGTTACATTGACAGATGTTGACGAGGTTAACTTCCTTGTGTCGATTTATGCTCAAAGAATTGGTATTTCAAAAACAGTTACAAAAATCAACAACAAAAATCTCAACAAGCTTCTTGATGATTTAGGTCTTGACTCACAAATAAATGTCAGCGATATTTCCGTATCTGCTATTACCCAATATGTCAGGGCAAAGGAAAATGTCAGCTCGTCATATATGAAAACCTTATACAAGCTGATAGACGGTAAGGTTGAGGCAACAGAATTTCTTGCAGGTGAAAATGTATCTTTTTTAGGCACACCTCTTAATAAAATCAAAATTAAGAAAAATGTTCTTATTGCTGCTATTAACAGAAATAACGAAATATTGTTCCCTAACGGCAATGACTGTATTATGGAAAACGATATGGTTATTGTTGTTTCAATGGACAGAAAGCTAAAAAGCCTTAACGATATTCTTCAGTAGGAGAACAGCACAGTATGAATTACAAAGCAGTTTTATATGTGTTAGGTAAAATTTTTATAATTTTAGGCTTGCTTATGTTTCTTCCGTTGAGTATTGCAGTTTATTACAGGCTTAACGGCTTTCCGGAGGCAAGCTATAAATCCTTTGTTATTCCAATAATTATCCTGCTTATTATCGGAATAGCACTAACATTAAAAAAGCCCAATAATTTTAATATTTATTCAAAGGAGGGCTTTGTTATATGCGGACTTGGTTGGATAATTATTTCTGCATTAGGCGCATTGCCCTTTGTAATCAGTGGTTGCATACCAAGCTACATTGACGCGTTTTTTGAAACGACATCAGGCTTTACTACCACAGGTGCGTCAATATTAAATGAAATTTACTCCCTGCCAAAATCAATACTGTTTTGGCGAAGCTTTACTCACTGGATTGGTGGTATGGGTATTCTTTCGTTTATGATTGCAGTTATACCAAAAGCAAAGGGTAACTCTATGTTCATAATGAAGGCAGAGGTACCCGGCCCCACAGCAGGCAAGGTGGTTTCCAAAATATCCGAAAGTGCAAGAATACTTTATATCATATATTTTGCAATGACTATTACGGAAATTCTTGTGCTGTTTTTCGGAAGCAGAATAACAGGCGACAACATCCGTTTTTTTGACTGTGTTGTTAACGCCTTTGCAACTGCCGGTACCGGTGGATTTTCTGTATTAAATAATTCGATATTGGGCTACAACAGTCCCTTTACCGAATGGGTGCTGATAATATTTATGTTCCTTTTCGGTGTTAACTTTAATTTGTATTACTACCTGATAACAAAAAAGGTGTCAGGCATACTTAAGGACGAGGAATTGCGTGGATATATTCTTATCAACCTATCGGCTGTTGTTATGATAACCATTAACATTTCAACATTATATAAGGATATGTCAACTGCAGTTAGAGATGCCTTCTTCAGCGTTAACTCGGTTATGAGTACAACAGGATTTTGCACGGCAGACTTTAACAGCTGGCCCACATTCTCCAAGGTAATACTTGTAATTATTATGTGCATCGGCTGTTCGGCAGGCTCAACCGGTGGTGGACTTAAGGTAGTAAGGCTTGAGTTGTTTATTAAGCAAATGCTTTGTGATTTTAGGAAAACACTTCGTCCTAACTCTGTCGTTAATGTTAGGATGAACGGAAAAACCGTTGATAATAAAATAATGAAAAGCGTTTCATCCTACCTTAATATTTATATAATTACACTTGTAATTTCTGTTATTTTAATTTCTCTTGATGATTTTGACCCAACAACAAGCTTTACATCTGTAATTTCCTGCTTAAATAATATAGGTCCGGGACTTGAGGTAGTAGGTCCTGTGGGCAACTATTCAGGCTTTTCCACATTATCAAAAATTGTGCTGATATTTGATATGCTGGCAGGACGACTTGAGCTGTTCCCTATTCTACTGCTGTTTAGCCCTCACACCTGGAAAAAGGCAAGATAAAAAAATCCCTTCTGATGTAAAATTTACATTAGAAGGGATTTTTGTTTATTTGAATATTTTTTTGAAAATAGACTTAAGAGTGCTGTTTTTGGATTTCACCTGATGATATTCCTGTGGTTGAATAACCTTGTCAACAATATTTTTGCAGGACTCACCGTTTTCATAGGACAGGAATTTTTCCTTAAAGGCAGTTATTTTTTCACTGCATTTTTCTGTTTCAGACTCGATATTCCTGATTGTGTCGATAACCTCATCTGTTGTAAACACAATAGGACCGGGAGCCTCCTGCTCAATATCCACATACATACCTCTTAAATTATCACGGTAATCAACAAGGTCATACATAAAGAATACCATTGGCTTATTAAGCAATGCGTAGTCAAACATTACGGAGGAATAGTCTGTAATAAGAATATCCGAAATAAGATACAAATCCTCTACACTTCTGTACGAATGAAGGTCAAAAACAAATTCGTTATCAGCCTCAACAGCATCATTAGGTGCACAAAGGTGATGAAGTCTAACTAAAAGCACATACTCATCTGCCAACGCCTGACGCATTTTTTTAATGTTCAGCTCCATATCGAACATTCCCTTTTTACGCCAAGTAGGAGTATATAGTATAACCTTTTTATCAAGTGGAATATTAAGCTGTTTTTTTAGCTGTGTAATCTTGTCCTCTGTTACATTATAAAGAATATCTGTTCTGGGATAGCCGTATTCAAGTATTTCCTTATCAAAGTTAAAGCAATCATATGCCTTACCCTTCATAAATTCACCCTGAACAAGCAGATAGTTCCAACGCTTATTTTTTTCAATATAAGCATTCCTGCTGCTTTCGGTTGGAAAATCACCGGGAACCTCAAGACCTAATGTTTTAAGAGGAGTGCCGTGCATTGTTTGCACCTCTATTTGACCCTCACGCTTAATATACGCTGTTGGATAATTAACATTATTAAAAAGATATTTTGCAGTTGCTAAATAATGATAATACTCCTGTGAATCTCTCCTTACCCTAATGCCGTTGCCTTTGATAGGAGTTCTCTCCTCCTTAAAGGACCAAACGCATTTGTACTGTGGATAATTCCTGTCAATATACTCATAGATATATTGAGGGTTACAGCTATATTTGCCACCCCACATAGACTCAAACATTATAACCATAGGGTCGATTGGCTCCTGAAGATATTTTGGATAATTCTCTGCCAAAAGAGCCTTTCTCTTTTGATAGGTATTTTCCTCCTCACGCCAAAGCTGTGTTGCCTTAAGCCTAATATTGCCGTTAATTGCTCTGTAACAGCTCAGCTCAAGTGTGTCAAAAATCACATTGCACCTATAAAATTTTGCACTGTAAATCATATTACGGGAAATCTC
>CALZMC010000139.1 GCA_945788455.1 uncultured Clostridia bacterium | reverse complement strand
ACAATGAATTTGTGACTCAATTTCTCCTGCAGTCAGGTTTCTCTTAAATCCTGCTAGAGTCGATGCGCAAAATGTACAGCCCATCTTACATCCAACCTGAGATGAGACGCATATCGTATAGCCATACTTATATTTCATAATGACGCTTTCTATATATTCGCCGTCATTAAGTCTAAACAGATATTTAACGGTATCGTCAATTTTTGATACATATTTGTCTTCAATATGACAGGAAGAAATATAGAATTTATCGCTGAGCCTCGCTCTCAAATCCTTGCTGATGTCTGTCATTTCGTCAAATGAAGTAACGCCGATTTTGTGGAGCCATTTAAAAATCTGCTTACTTCTGAATTTAGGAAGACCAAGCTCAATAATTTCATTATTCAGTTGTTCAAACGTTAATGCTTTAATATCAGTTTTCATTCTTTTTCAGTAATGCCCAATAAAATCCGTCCCCGCCATGTTGAGTTGGAAACGTAGTTTTTTCGTTAATAAGGCTAAAATCACTATTGTTATTCAAAAATTCTCGAACAACCATTTCGTTTTCTTTTTTATTTAGTGTGCAGGTTGAATATATCATTTGTCCGCCCTGCTTTAAATACCTTGATGATGTTGATAGAATATCAAGCTGAATTTTCGGTAATTCCTTTATATCATCGAGATTTTTATATCTGATTTCAGGCTTTCTTCTGATAATTCCAAAGCCTGAGCATACAACATCACAAATGATTTTGTCAGCCATAGGGATTTCGGGATTGTATTTGAGGGCATCATTTATACCTGTTTTTATACAAGTAAATCCAAGTCGCTCCTTAGATTCTTCAATTAGCTTAACTCTATGCTCATATAGGTCATAGGAATATAGCTCGCCCGTATTTTTCATATCTCCTGCAATAGTAAACGCTTTACCGCCCGGAGCACTGCAAACATCAAGAACAATATCTCCCGATTTTGCATTTAATGCTTTTGCACAATTATAGCTTGATAAATCCTCTATATAAAATAAACCGTTATTGAACGCCTTGCTTTTTGATAAATCAAAGCCGGAATTTATCATACATACATCGTTAATTATTTCGTTTTCAATACCCTCATCAGTTAGCTCATAAGACAATTCCTCAGCATCTAAAAACAAGGCATTAGGGATAGCAAAAACAGGTGGTCTGTCATTTACGGCAGGCAAAAATCCCTCAACCGTGTCACGTGTGTACTGCTTTATCCACATATTAATCAAATGCTCGGGAACTGAATACTTAACAGAAAGATTATCGGGTATATCTCTGTCGTTATCAATTTTATGTAACACAGCGTTAACGAGCTTTGAATAAAAATCCTGCTTAATTTCTTTACAAAGCTTAACACTTTCGTTAATTGCCGCACCCGAAGGAACCTTATCCATAAATAACAACTGATAAGCACCAAGCCTCAATATAGTCATAATTTTTGGTTTAGGTCTTGACTGAGTAAACTTATTAATAAAATAGTCAAGTGTGAGTCGTCTCTCAACGACACCATAGACTAATGCAGAAATAAATGCTTTATCGTCATTAACATTCTTTAGTGCTTTGTCGAGCGCAATATTAGAATAGGAGTCATCATAAAATATCTTATAAAGCGTCTCAAATGCAATCAATCTGGCACTTTTCATTATCTTCTGTTACCTCTATTAATAATCAGAAGCAATCTCAAAATAGTAGCAATCGCAGATGCAAGAGCAGCAACATAGGTTAATGCTGCGGCAGTTAAAACACTTTTAGCACCCTTATACTCATTACTGTCGAGAAAGTTATTGCTTTCAATAGTCTGCAACGCTCTTCTTGATGCGTTAAATTCAACAGGAAGAGTAATAAGCTGAAATAGTGCAACGGCACTATAAAGTATCAATCCTGCATAAATGAGTGTATCACTATATAAAATCATTCCGATAAGTGCAAGCGGAACACCGAGTGCAGAGCCAAGTCTTGTTGCAGGGATAACGGCATTTCTCAGCTTTAATGCAAAATATCCCTGTGCGTGCTGACACGCGTGACCTGCCTCGTGACATGCAACACCGATTGCCGCAACACTATTCGAGTCGAATACATCCTGACTTAAACAAATCTCCTTGTTTTTCGGGTCATAATAGTCAGTAAGATTTCCCGGTACTCTCTTGATTTTTACATCGCTTATTCCGTTTAACATTAAAAGCTTATAAGCCGCCTCTGCTCCTGTCATATTACGGGCATTTTTAACTCTTGAATATTTATTAAAAGAGCTTTTTACCTTCATTTGACAAAAGGCAGCAAATATAAAAACAGGTATCATAATAAAGCCTGTCAGATAATATGAAAAATAAGCACCCATACTATTCTCCTAAAATTGTTCCGATTTCTATTCTGTTTCCTGCTAAAAATGATTTAGCATCAACACGTTTTTTTCCCTCAAGCTGTAGCTCTAAAATATCTACACATTTATTATTACCGCAACAAACGGTTATAGCATTTTTATTGCTGACAACCTCGCCGCAATTTTTTCCTGTCATATTTGACAAAACAGTTTTATGAATTTTAACATTCTTGCCGTTTAGCTTTGTAGAAGCGCAAGGCCAAGTTTGTAATCCTCTGACCTGATTATGAATTTCCTCATTTGATTTTGACCAGTCAATATCACAAAGCTCCTTAGTAATCTTTTGTGCATAGCCATAGTCACAATCAGGCTGTGGGGTTGCAGTAATACTGCCGTTCTCAATTTCAACAAGTGCCTTTGAAAGAGCATTAGCACCGATAAGCGAAAGCCTGTCAAAAAGCTCTTCACTTGTCTCGTTTTCGCCGATTTCGGTCTTTTCAACTAAAAGCATATCACCTGTGTCAAGTCCCTCATCCATCTGCATTATTGTTACACCTGTTTCTTTATCGCCATTTAGTACTGCCCACTGAATCGGCGCGGCACCTCTGTATTTTGGCAAAAGTGATGCGTGAACATTAACACAGCCGTATTTTGCAGATTCTAACACAGTTTTTGGCAAAATCTTGCCGTAGGCAACAACAATAATAATATCGGCATTATATGACTTGATTTTTTCAAGCTCAATTTCATTCTTTAGAGTAGTTGGCTGATTTACAGGAATATTATGCTCAAGTGCGCACGTCTTTACAGGTGGCGGAGTTAATATCTGCTTTCTGCCGACAGGCTTATCGATTTGAGTATATACTGCTAAAATATTATGCTTTTCATTAATTAGCTTTTCTAAGCAAGGCACGGCAAAATCAGGTGTGCCCATAAAAATAATATTCATATATCTCCCTAAACTATCCTTGTAGTGTTTCGCCCTGAATTAAGTGTGACGGAAATAAAATTCCGTCAAGATGGTCAATTTCATGGCAAAAAGCC
>CALZMC010000138.1 GCA_945788455.1 uncultured Clostridia bacterium | reverse complement strand
TTTGTTAACAAAATATTTGAGTTTATTGAAAATTTTTTGTTGAAATTTGATATAGATAATGTTATACTACTAATAGATTTATAAGGGGGTAACTGCCTTGACTAAAGAAGAAAAAAAAGCAAAGAAGCTTGCTAAGAAAGAAGCTAAAGCAGAAAAGAAAGCTGTAAAGGTTGAAAAGGCTGCCGCTAAGGCGCAGGCTAAGGCTGAAAAAAATCACGCTAAAGCATACAACAAATTTGTTAAAGAAACCGAAAAGAAAAATAAAAAAGCTGAGGCTAAGGCTACAAAGGACGGAAAGCCATTTGTTCCTGTTGTAATTCCACCTATTGACGAATTTCAGTCTAAGGCAGAACTCAAGGCTGCAAAGAGCCTTGCTAAGTCATACGCTGCTTACGTAAAGAAGATTGAAAAGAAAAATGCTAAGACAGAAAAGAAATGTCTAAAGAAGGGCAAGCCATTTGTTCCTATCGCAATTCCAACACAAGAAGAGTTCGCTAACAGCGCTGCTGCCGAAAATAAGACAGGCAAGATTATTCTTACTGTTATTCTTATTCTTCTGATTTGGTTCTTGATTTACTTTATGATTATGTACATAAGCTATGAGTATAAGGCTCGCGAGGAGGCTACTACTGAGGAGCCACCTAAGTCTGTTCAAGAGTATGAGTCTTACTCAAATCCACACGAAATCACAACTACTCCTGATTACAGCATTGCTGATGCGAAGAGATTTCTTCAGCAGGTTCTTCAGGATAACTGGATGGATTTAGGCTACAATTCAGACCCATCTAACAGTTCAATCTCTTATAACAACAAGATTGTTACCGTAAACGGTGCAGATTGCTATATGTTCTCTGCAAGTGGAAAGACATTTGCAGTATCTATTAAGCTATCAGCTTGCTACTATGCTCATAATGGCGAGTACACACCGGTTACATTTAATGATACAAACATTATTTTCTAAATACTGTATGATTAATTCAAGCCACAAGCGATTATGCTTGTGGCTTATTTTTTGCTTATTTTGAATTAGATAAGTATGAGCATTAGTGTAATTGAATAGTATAAGATAAGCTCCCGACAAATTATGTCAGGAGCTTTTTTTGATAAAATATTTTATTTTTGCCTTAAATTTTAGGTAGCTCGTCCTCATTCATAAAATATGTGCCGTTTATCATAACAGCTATTGCATATTTGCCGAATTTGTAAAACTGCTTTATACCGTCATTAAAGTTAAGATAATCACTAACTGTATAGTTATTTCCGTCAATTATCCTAACCTTGTTATTTTCACAACAAACATATAAATTACCGTTATCATAGAATATGTGACTTGGATTTACAAAGGTTTTTGCATCAATTCCACCGATTCTTAAATCGACCTTCATATTCTGACAAGAGTATCTTATAACGCAGTTTTCATTAGGACAAACACTCCAAAAATACTTTCCCTCAAGAGCTAAGCATTTTACAGACTTGTCGTGATAAGAAAAATTACCGCTCCAATCAAGCTCTCCGTCTCTGTCAAAAATTCCTGCTTCGCCGTTAGGATAAACAGCAAGAACTCTCCTGTCATACAGCACACTTGCGTCACATTGAACAAAATTAGGTATAATCTCGCTAATTCTGTTAAAATTAGGGCCGAATTTTTTTAGAAGATATGCACTTTTAGTAGAAACGCCGACACTTTTTGTTTCAAAATTAATTACAGAATATTTTACCTTATATTGATTTTGATTAACAAGCGGTAGCTTTTCAACTATTATAGCAGAATCATCACTGTACCTGACAATGTCAACTATTTCCTTACTACTAATTAACTCCAAATTATTCAGCCTCCTCGTCAAAAGAAGCATTTGTCAAATAGCCGAGAGTCAACAGACTGTCGGTTAGATGTACATTCTCGACCAAAACCTCGGGATGAGCCATGGCAATATCGTAGTTAGAAAAATTCCAAAAGCTCTTAACACCAAGCTTAACGAGTAAATCAGTAAGCTCTCTCATATCATTTGACGGAATACACGTTACTGCACAGGTAGGATGATTGTCAATACAAAAATTCTCTATATAGTCGATGTTTCTAACGGGAATACCCTTAATCATATTTCCGCAAAATGCCTCATTTTTATCAAAAATACCGATAAGTTTAAAGCTACTGTTTTTTGAAAAAATCTTGTTTGTAACAGCTTTGCCGAGATTTCCGGCACCGACAAGAATAGTTTTGATTTCCTTATCAACACAGAGAATTTCGCCGATTTTGTCATATAATTCGGGAACATTATATCCATAGCCCTGCTGACCGAAGCCACCAAAGCAGTTAAAATCGTGCCTTATTTGAGATGCAGTCAGACCCATTCTGTTAGCAAGCTCTTTTGAGCTTATTCTAACAATTCCGTTTTCCTTTAGGGATTGCAAAAATCTGTAATATCGAGGCAATCTCTTGATAACGGATAGAGAAATGTTGTCTTTATTTGTCATTTTAATTCCTCTCTTTTATTTAGTAATGACAAATTTACTTTGTCATTTCGGTAATTGTTTCCATTACATAATCGCCGAATTCACTGCAGGTGCAACCGTTGTCACGACCGGTAATAGTAAGCTTCTTTTCCTCGAACATACATCTGTCGAGAGCCTTTTCAAGTGCATCTGCCTCAGCCTGATAGCCGATGTGAGAAAGAAGCATTACAGATGCTCTTAGCATCGAGCAAGGGTCTGCGTATTGACCTCTGCCTTCCTTAATCATTCTTGGTGCAGAGCCGTGAATAGCCTCGAACATAGCATATCTCTTTCCGATATTTGCCGAGCCTGCAGTACCGACACCTCCCTGGAATTCAGCAGCCTCGTCAGTGATAATATCGCCATATAGGTTAGGAAGAACGAATACCTTGAAATCCTTTCTTCTCATAGGGTCGATTAGCTTTGCAGTCGTAATATCAACATACCAGTCATCTGTAACAATATCAGGATATTGCTCGCCGATTTTTTGAGCAGTTTTTAGGAATTTACCATCAGTTGTTTTAATAATATTTGCTTTTGTGATGATTGAAACCTTGCCCTTATTGTTCTTTTTTGCATATTCATAAGCAAGCTTTGCAATTCTTTCACAGCCCTCCTGAGTTGCTACTGTAAAGTCAACAGCAAGGTCGTCTGTGATATTAACACCGTGAGAGCCGACTGCATATCCACCCTCGGTGTTTTCTCTAAAGAATGTCCAGTCAATGCCTTCCTCTGCAACTCTAACAGGTCTCATATTTGCAAATAAGTCAAGCTCTTTTCTCATAGCAACATTAGCACTTTCAACATTTGGCCATGGGTCGCCGGCTCTTGGAGTAGTTGTAGGACCCTTGAGAATAACGTGACAGCTCTTTAGCTCCTCGAGTACATCATCGGGAATAG
>CALZMC010000137.1 GCA_945788455.1 uncultured Clostridia bacterium | reverse complement strand
AAGCGATATAGCAAGAATACTACACATAACGCAACAACAATACAGCAACATAGAAAGTGGACGTTCAGAGATCAGAGCAGACCAACTAATCGCATTAGCTTTGTTTTACAACAAATCAACAGACTACATTTTAGGGTTGACTAATGACGCAGGCAGCAAAAAATAAAAGCAGGGTTTCCCCTGCTTTTACTAATTGTTTGGAATATTAATTTTGCGAAATTGAGTTTTCAAAAAGCAGTAATAAAGCGGGATTGCCCTATTCTTTTTTATTTCGTATTTTTTCCTGTTTTTCGAAATTATTGATGATTTCCATTAAATCAGACATTGTATAACTGTATTCTTTGCTTTTGAGATCTGCCAATGTCTTTTCAACAATAAGGATTATTTGATTATCATTGAACCGTATCGAAATAATATTGTCATCGTCCTCTGTATCGTTTATCAGTTTTTCAATCTCTGTGAGGTCTATTTCGCTTTTTTTCATTTTTTCAATACTCCTTGCTTATAAATTATTGAGTTAGTTATTTTAGAGCCGTCAGAAGCAAGATAACTAAATTCCGTTGATTGTGCCCAAGTAAATTTTACGTTTTCAAAGAATTCAGGGTTTGTATATTGCAAAAAGTCACCTGCGTAACCGTCATTACCTACAACAATAGGTTTTTTCAATCCCCTACTGATATGGTAACTATGTTTACCGTATTCGTTGAACTCCTCTTTAGATAAATATTTGCATACATAGGCTGCAAGATTGTTTACATGCTCAATAGCATTGATTTTGGTAAACCCCAAGCCCCAACATTCAGAAATAACATTGTTTGAAATAAAAGCATCTGTAAACAAGACAGCGTGGATATGAAGGCTGCCTTCGTTTCCCTCTTTAAGTCCACGTTCTTTTTGATGTTCAGATACCCAGACGTATGGAACAACATATCCCCTGCGCCGAAGCTTTTTAATGAATTGCTTGAAATCGTATAACATACAATCATAATCAAGACAAGTATCCTTATATGTAAGTGTTACAAATTTACTATATTGTGTTTGATTACACCAAATTATACGACGTATTTCTTGCCTTGCTCTGATTACATTACAATCAAGTTTTTCATCATTAACACCGGTACGACTTGTATCTCTCTCATAGATATGCTCAACCGGTATAGGTTTTGCATACTTTATATACTCAATTACATTGCCTGAATAGATTATCTTTTCAATACGTTTTTTAGGTTCTATTTTGTACATTTAAGATTTCCCCCTGTGGTTCTTAAATGATGTATAGTCAAGTATAATATAATATATAACTTACTAATATAAAGTGCTGCAGCTGCGTTTTGATTGAGAATTTCCGAAGGACCCCACTTAACCAAAAACGAAGCTGCGTTTTTAATCGAATGCGCCATTAGGAATATTATCAAGTGTGTATGTATCATAGCAGCTATAATACTTTTTCTTAAGCCAAATGGCCTGGCTGTTTGATTTAGCATTCAAAGGAACATACACACTAACAGTTACAAAGAGCTTTGGAAGGAGCTTATGAAGCAACCAACCGAGAAAGCCAAGCTCTTTAATATTCCTATGCTGAACGTCAACGTCAAAAAGCCATTGTATTTGTTTATCAAGCATCTTTCTATGCTGACTTACTAAAATGCAATTGTAACGCAAATGACGATGCATTCTGAAAAACTTAAGCCAAGCAGGACGGTTTGCATTGTTCCATTCTCGTGTGTTAAACAAGTCCCCTGCTTCATCAATAACAAGCAAACGAGCATAAGGATTGTTTTTATGCTGAAAACTTAAATTATAAAGAAGCTTTGGAGTTATCAATTCATTTGGGAGAATGATAAGCCGTTCATCCAAATCCTTTTGAGTTAGTTTTGGATGATACTTGAGTATATTCTTAAGGTCAAGCTCAAGGTTGGTAACAACAACACCGCCGATTTTAAGATGTGAAATCATATCGTCAACGATATGATAAGATTTACCGGAACCGGGAGTTCCGGTATAAGTTTGTAACATATAATCACCTCAAATATAAACAATAGGATATTGACCGGCTCCACTTTTTTTGCAAGCAAAAAAGCTGTCCCGGGGTGTCACGAAACGCAATTCAAAAAGGAGTGTTTCGCTGGAAAGAATAAATGCAAATAGGGAATGTGTTTAGCGTCATCAGATGACGTGCGCAGCCTTCAACCCAAAACGTATAACCTGATAGAGCATAATCGCACCAAACCAGGTGGCAACCATTGCAAGCATTTTGCCAAGAGGAACAAGCCAATTAACGTAGCCAAGAACATCTTGAACTGCCTTTGGAACAGCAAGAAGCTTATCGAGGTCGAGAGGGTCATCAGGCAAGAAGCCGAGAAGCCACTCAAGAACATTTTTGATACCCTCGCAAACGTCAAGGATTACATCACAGACCTTTTGCGAAATTGCAAGATTTACAATCACGTTTACACCTCCTATATTGAAAGCAGCCAATGACGACTTGCTAATACCAAACCAATGCCGGTAGATGCAATACAAAGCCAATTTATTATATTTACGACGTCCTGACGCTCTGAAAAATCAAATTTTACAGGAACTTTGCCGGCAATTGGAAGATCAAAGGTAAAATCAATTACAATAGGCTTACCGGGTTGAACCAAGCACTGAAGCCACTCATAAGCGCATTTAATAACATCAAAAGGAAATTTCTCACCGATAGTCATAGCTCCGTCAAGGATCATATCCCCACCCTGCCTGAAAGCAGAGCCGATATTACCGGGTGGATCAATATCAGCCTCCTGCTTTGCTGTATCGTCTGCTTCTATTTGTCCGGGTATCGCAACGTCAGTAATTTTAACGTCTGCAACATCTGCAGTAGTTGTCTTAAGCTCTCCTGCAGCTGAAGGTATCAGAGGTATTGCAATAGAACCGGCTGTATCTTTTGTAACATCACCGCTTGCAACCTTTGCACCTATCGAATCAGCTGTAGTTGATATAACGTCACGGCTTTTGCTGTAATTTTTAGAGATGTCAGGAGCAGAAACAGGAACAGAAGCAGAAGAAGTCAAAGGAACAGTGAGGACAACAGGTTGCCAAGAAGCAGGAGTACAAATTCGTAAAATAGAAGCTTTGTATAAAAATTTGTATGCAAAGTCATTGATAGAGTCAAAAGTATGGATTTGTTCTCCACCAATTTCAAGAGAATACCAACGTGAAGGATAATCGGAAACAACAACTTTTTTAGTAGAAGCATCATATCCTAATCCTAATTTTTCTGTCTTAGAATGAGTAACAGTAATATATTGAACAGTAGCATCAGCAACCTCACTTATAGAGTTAATGTTATTTTCATATTTCTGATCAACAACGGTAGCAAGCTTACAGGCGGTAGAAGTAAGCAATGGACTATAA
>CALZMC010000136.1 GCA_945788455.1 uncultured Clostridia bacterium | reverse complement strand
CTACCTTTCAGTTGTCAGCATTCAGCAGCTAAGCTGGTCACAGGGCACAACTGCTGACAACTGTAAGGTAGATTACAGAGGCGGTGTTGCTACTGTAACAATCGACACAAAGACAAAGGAAATCGTTAAGGCTGACTATGTAATGAATGCTTATGTATCTGTTACACATGCTAACATTCTTGTTATTAAGGATAAGAGCGCAAGCCTTGAGGTTGTTATGAAGTGGAGCTGTCCTGCATCAGATGAATATCTAATGACTAGCAAGGGCGTAACTCGCGCATAATTTTAAACCATAATCACAAAAGCAGTCCTGATTTTTCGGGACTGCTTTTTATGTATTATATTAGGTTTTTGAATTTTTTATTACATTATATAATATTACTTGCACTAAACAGTTAAGTCTTGTATAATAATATTTACAGTTAAAGCTGAAAAATTAAGGAGATTTTTTATGGATAATAATAATTTTCCGAATACGGATTATGATGCCGATGAGGTAATCAACGAATTTAAAGAGAAAATCAGGTGGCCGAAAAGTGAAGAGGTAACAGCAGTAGTAAAGCCTAAAAATGTTCCTTTAAAGCTACTGTTATCATTTATTGCCACAGTTGTTATAGGTGCCGTTGCGTACTATATGATGTTGCCTGCTCTAAATATTCACGACACCCAAATGTACACCTTTATCATTTTGCTGATTGCTGTTTTTATGGGCGTGTTCTCATTATTGTGCAAGGCGAATGTAAAAATCGAGCATAGGGAATATGTAAAGAAAAAGTCTGTTATCCCTGCTGTTATTGTCGGTGTTATTCTTGTTGTAATGGCTATCGGTTGGGTTACAGGTATAACTCTGTTTAGAGCAAGCAGTTATAGTCAGCTTATAACTATCAGCGATGGCGATTTTGAGGCTGATTTTGAGGAAATCAGTTATGACAAGGTTCCTCGTATTGACGGTCCTCGTGCCATTACACTTGCCGATCAACAGTTAGGCTCACTTAGTGAATATAAGAGCCAGTATGTTGTTTCTAACACATCAACACAGATAAACTATAAGAATACTCCCGTAAGAGTTGCTTATCTTGAGTATGCCGATTTCTTTAAGTGGATTAATAACACAAAGGACGGTCTTCCTGCTTATATGCTCATTGACCTTGTAAGCCAAAAGGTTAGTGCCGTAAACTGCGTTGAAAAATTCGGCGAGGGTATTAAGTATTCTCCATCAGAGCTATTTAACGAAAAGCTATATCGTCATATTCGTTTTCAGTATCCAACATACCTGTTAGATACTCCGAACTTTGAAATAGCAGACGATATGCACCCATATTGGATTACTCCTGTTTTAGACAAGACAATCGGTCTTTTTGGCGGAACAGATGTTAAGGGCGCTATCATTACTGATGCACTAAACGGCGAGAGCAATTACTACGATATCGAACAGATTAAGAGCGACAAGTCGTTATCTTGGATTGATGTTGTATATAGCGAGAGACTTTTGATTGAGCAGTATAACTATTACGGAAAGCTAAAGAACGGCTTTTGGAACTCGATTATTTTCCAAAATGACGTAAATATCACATCAAACGGCAACGGTAATATTGCTATGGATGATGACGTGTGGGTTTACACAGGTGTAACATCAAGCGAAAGTGACGCGTCAAACTTTGGATTTATTCTGTGCAATCAGCGTACTAAGGAAACCAGATATTATCAAAACGCAGGTGCTATGGAGGAGGCAGCTATTAAGTCTGCCCGCGATGCTGTACAAAACTACGGCTATAATGCAACCTTCCCAATTTTGCTCGGCATTGACGGAAATCCAACATACTTTATGTCACTGTACGGCGACAGTAATACCGTTAAGGGCTATGCATTCGTAAGCCTTGAGGATAAGACGGTTGTAGGTACAGGTCTGCTTGATGTTGCAAAGAGTGATGCGAAGGCTCTAAACAGTGCTGTTGAAAGCTATATTGATGCTCTTGAGGCAAAGGGTGTTGCGAACGGCGTTGACAAGAATGACGTTATCGTTGACGAAAATCAAATCAGCAGCTCGGATACTGCCGATAAGCCTGAGACAGAAAGTGTTAAGATTTCGGGAGAGGTTACTGATATTAAGTCATCGGTAAATGACGGTAACACAGTATATTACTTCCAAATTAACGGAAAGTATTATTATGTAAAGGTTACAACCTCTATGGAAGCACTGCTTGTTAAGAAGGGCGACACTATTGAATTTACAATTAATAAGGCAGACGAGAAGCTTGAAAACTTTATTCCTGCCCAGAATTTAGAAATAAAATAGTAATATCATAATTAAAGCGTCTTGGAATTCCAAGACGCTTTATTATATGTATTAGGATTTAATTTACCATTCATATTTCGTAAGCTTGCCCTTTTGAGACAGCGCGGGATAGCCCCATTGTCTTAACACCTCGTATGTGCCGACACAAACGGCATTAGACAGATTTAGACTGCGAATAATTCCTCTCATCGGCAGTCTAACGCAGGTGTCGTGATTTTCCTTTAACAGCTCCTCGGGCAAGCCCTTCGTTTCTTTTCCGAAAACGAGATATGCATTGTTTTCATACTCCATATCACTGTGAGCAATTTCGCCTTTAGTGGTAAAGTAATAGAATTTTCCGCCCTTGTTTTTCTCAAAAAATTCCTCGGTGCTGTCATAAAAGGTTATATCAAGCTTGTCCCAATAATCGAGACCTGCTCTTTTTACCTGCTTGTCCGTGATTTGAAATCCCATAGGTCCGACAAGATGCAGTCTTGCACCGGTAGCGGCGCAGGTGCGTGCGATATTGCCTGTGTTCTGGGGAATTTCAGGCTCGATTAGTACGATATTAAGCGAGTATTCCATTTATGTAAACCTCTTTGATTTCTAAATTATCATCAAGTACAACTAAATCTGCGCATTTTCCGACAGCGACAGAGCCGATTTTATCGTCCTCTTTGATAGCTCTTGCAGGATTGATAGTACAGGATTTTAGAGCAGTTTTGATGTCGATACCAAAGGCTAAAAGATTTTTAAATTCCTCATAAATATTTGTGATAGAAGCGGCAATAGTGCCGTCCTCTAAAACAGCATATTTTCCGTTAGGCTTAACAAAAACCTGTTGACCTCCAAGCTCGTATTCTCCCTCGCCGAGACCGGCACCTCTCATACTGTCGCTGATTACAACTGCTCTGTCCTCGCCCAATATCTTAAATGTGTTTCGAAGAACAGTAGGGCAGATGTGACCGCCGTCACATATCAGCTCACATGAGGCATCGCTGTCAAGTGCCGTGCCGACAACTCCTGCCTCTCTGTGAGTCATAGGAGTCATCGCGTTGTATAAATGAGTAAAGTGACTTGCACCGTTGTCGAGTGCTTTTTTTGTTTGGCTCGCATTAGCACCTGTGTGG
>CALZMC010000135.1 GCA_945788455.1 uncultured Clostridia bacterium | reverse complement strand
AATTTTGAGTATAGCAGTTTTACTGAGCGTTACTGCTTGTAGCAGGAATGGAGCTGTTCAGCAAAAATATACTTACAGCTTTTTAGATTTGTTCGATACTGCGTCAACAGTAATTGCTTATGACGATAGCCAAGAGGCATTTGACAGGCATATCGAACAGTTTTATAATGAGCTTGCAGAGTATGACAAGCTATACGATATTTATAAATCCTATGACGGTATCAATAATTTATATGTTGTAAACAACGAGGCAGGGAAAGCTCCTGTTAAGGTTGACAGCAGGATTATAGATTTGCTTGAATACTGTAAATATGTGTATGACCTAAGTGACGGAAGGACTAACGTCTGCTTCGGCTCTGTATTAAGGCTGTGGCATAACAGTCGAGAGCAGGCCTATGAGAATTCGGATAACGCACGTCTGCCCGATATGAACGAGCTAAAAGAAGCGTCAAAGCATACGAATATTGACGACCTCGTCATTGATAAGGAAAACAGCACGGTTTTCTTTAAGGACAAGGATATGAAGCTTGATGTCGGCGCAGTCGCAAAGGGCTATGCCGTGAACGAGGTCACGAAATGGGCTAAGGAAACGCTTTGGTCTGCGGCTGCCATCAGTATCGGTGGCAATGTTTCGACCTTTGGATATAAGGAAAATGACGGCAAGACCTTATGGAACATCAGCATCGAAAGTCCAAAAAACAGCGAAAGCGAGTATCTTGCTCATCTCAGCATTACTGATTTAACGGTAGTAACGAGTGGCGACTATCAGCGCTACTATACCGTTGACGGAAAAAGATACTGTCATATCATTAATCCCGAAACGTTGATGCCGAGCGAATATGTTGCTTCTGTTTCGGTTGTGTGTGATGATTCGGCATTGGGCGATGCTCTTTCGACAACGCTGTTTAATATGCCGATTGACGAGGGAAAGAGGCTTGTTGAAGGTCTTGACTCGGTTGAGGCTATTTGGGTTGATAAAAATTATAATGAAAGCTATAGCTCAGGCTTTGGCGATTATATAAAAAAATAGAGATTAGGAGAATTAGTTATGAGTTCAAAAGCACATTTTAATCCAAAATCACTAAAATGGATAATTTCATTAGTAGTTATGATTGTTCTTTCGGCAGGTGTAATTTTTGCTACAATTTCTGCTGACAATCTTGCGAATAAAAAGTATAGAGAAATATATGACCTTTCATATAATGTTGCATCAAGCGAGAGCGTTGCGCTCGTTTCTGCAAGTGCCGGCGAATACGGTATTACTGCAGTAGAAAAGCAGCTTGACGCAAGCGGAAACGTTATCGGCTTTCTCGTTTCAGGCACAACTGTCGGCTATAATGCAGAGGTGCCTATCGAAATGACTGCAACTATTACCGCAGACGGTCAGTACGTTGTCGGTGTTGATATTTTAAAGCAAGAGGAAACAGAATATCTCGGCGTTAGAATTCAGGGCGATGACTTTAAAAATCAATTTAAGGGAAGACTTTTACCTGTTGTATCATCAGTAGGAAATGACAAGGGCTCAAACATTGACGTTCTTGCAAAGTCAACTATCAGCTCTGAGGCTGTCATTAACGGCGTCAGCAATGCTGTTGAATACCTAAAAGCAACTAATTTGATTACTCCCGTGGAAGAATAATGAAGAAGGCAGATGTAATTTTAATTGCAGTGGTTTTTGCTGTCGTGGGTGTGATTTTGTTCTTCCTTTATGGCGTGAATACGAATTCGGGCAGTTATGTTACTGTCGAAATCAACGGCGAGATTACCGAAACACTGTCGCTTAATGAGGACAAAACTCTTGAGATTTCAACAGAGAATGACGGTGCCAACACGTTGGAAATCAAGGACGGTGTTGCAAAAATGACAAGTGCCAACTGTCCTGACGGAATTTGTACAAATCACAAGGCGATAAACAGAGCCGGCGAGTCAATCATTTGTCTTCCGCACAAGGTTGTTATAACCGTTGTTAACGAAAAGGAAAGCGATGACGATATTGACGCCGTTGCCTAAATCGTTTTGATAACGAGTATTTTAACAAAAGATTTGATAATATGAAAAATAAAAAAGTAAAAAACATAGCTCTATTCGGTATGATGGTTGCGCTTGCGTTTACCTTCAGCTATTTAGAGAGCCTGATACCGTTTAATTTCGGCGTACCCGGTGTAAAGCTGGGGCTGGCGAATATCGTTGTTGTGATTGCACTATATACAATGAAGCCGAGAGATGCGTTTTTTATCGCTATTGTTCGAGTTTTTCTCGCAGGCTTAACTTTTGGAAATGCGTATAGCATTGCATATAGCCTTTGCGGAAGTGTTTTGAGCTTTACGGTTATGTATTTAGTCAAAAAGACAAAGCTGTCAATTATCGGCGTGAGTATGCTCGGCGGTATATGTCACAATATCGGCCAAATAATTGTTGCGGCAATCATTATGAAAACGATAAGAATTGCATATTACCTGCCTGTGCTTTTAGTCGCAGGACTTGTGACGGGTATGCTTCTCGGTATTGTTGCAAGGCTGACCGTCAATAAGGTAGAGAAAATTCAAAAAAGTATGTAATTTCAGCTATAACAAAGCCCAAGAAATTTTAAAATTTAATAAAATGAATATAAAAATAAGCCCTCTTGATGCGAAATTCACACCGAGAGGGCTTTTTCTATTGCTGTGAAAAAATATTCTTGCTTTTATATATAAGTCAAGATTTACAAAAAAGTAAATATGTTATATAATATAATTATTAAATTATAATAATTTTGCAAATAACCGATTACTACCGCGGTTCTTATTATGGGGGGAGCATTATGCAAAATATTGAAGACGTAAAAAATCAAATATGTGACGTGTGCCATAAAATGTGGCAGCTTGGCTGGGTTGCCGCAAATGACGGTAATGTCAGCGTTAAGCTTGAGGACGGAACAATCCTTGCTACACCGACAGGAATGAGCAAGTCGTTCATCACTCCGGAAAAGCTTATTCGTATTGACAAGGACGGAAATGTTCTTGAGGGCGCAGAGGGGCTTAGACCGTCAAGCGAGATTAAGATGCACCTTCGTTGCTACGAAAAGAGAGACGATGTTTTCAGCGTAATTCACGCACATCCTCCCGGAGCAACAGGCTTTGCAGTAGCTCATAAGGCTATGGATATGTACAATATGATAGAGGACGTTGCTGTTATCGGCAGTGTTCCGCTAACTCCTTACGGCACTCCTTCGACTATTGAGGTGCCTAATGCCATTGAGCCGTATCTTGAGGAGCACGATGTTATGCTTCTTGAAAATCACGGCGCGCTTGCTATCGGTAGTGATGTTATTACTGCCTTTTACAGGATGGAGAGCCTTGAGCTTTGGGCGAAGATTACTATCAATGCAGTTATTCTCGGCGGTAGCTTTGATATTAGCAGAGAGAATATTCAAAAG
>CALZMC010000134.1 GCA_945788455.1 uncultured Clostridia bacterium | reverse complement strand
AATGTATCTTAGGCTCCGTACAGAGCATAAAAGATTACAATTCTGTTACAATTTCGATTGATGAAAAAATGTCCTTGACAAAGCCTGTACGCCTTATTATAATGTAGTAGAGGAAGAAAATCCAACAAATTCCCAAGAATTTCACTAAATTCCCAAATTTATTCCCACAAAAATGAAAGGAGAGAAAGATATGCGTTTATTCGTTGGTACTTTAGATGGCTATAAATTAGACTCTAAGGGTCGTCTTTCTATTCCTACAAAGTGGCGCGAAAGATTGGGAAAGGAATTTTATATGGTTGCAGTGACTGTTAGGGGATGCAAGTGCCTGACTCTTTATCCTGTTGACCATTTTGAAGAAACATACGAGTCAATGCAAATCGGTACCGAAAACCAAAAGTACGATGCCACAACGAGCTTTCTTGATAATGCCGAGGAGTCAACACTTGATGCTCAAGGTAGATTTACTGTAAATCAGCGACTAAAGGAAGCAGCAATGCTTGAGAATGCATCTACTGTTGTTTTCAAGGGCAAGGGTAAGGTTATAGAGATTTGGAATACCGATGAGTACGAAAAGATTTATAACACCTATGACCATTCACAGGGTATGTATGACCTAATGGACAAGCTGAAGGGTAACGAGTGATAATGGAGTTTATTCATAAGAGCGTTCTTTTTGACGAGTCTGTTAAGGCTTTAAATATCAATAGTAATTCTGTTATCGTTGACGGAACTGCAGGTGGCGGAGGTCACTCAAGAGAAATTTCAAACAATGCCGGAAGACTGATTGCCATCGACCAAGACCCTGATGCAATCAAAGTTTTGCACGAAAGATTAGGCGACAGAGAGAATGTTACTATTGTTAACGATAATTTTTCTAACCTAAAAAGCATTTTATCAAGCTTGAACATTGATGAAATTGACGGACTTTTACTCGATTTGGGTGTTAGCTCATTTCAGCTTGATACAGCCGAGCGAGGCTTTTCGTTTCATAAGGACGCGCCTCTCGATATGCGAATGAGCAAATCGGGCTTGAGCGCGAAAGATGTTGTTAATACATACAGCGAGCAGGAGCTTGCTAATATTATCTATAAGTACGGCGAGGAAAAGTTTTCTCGAAAAATTGCCTCGAATATCGTTAAGGCAAGACAGGACAAGCCTATCGAGACCACATTTGAGCTTGTCGATATAATTAAATCTTCACTACCTCAAAAGGCTATGCGAGACAGCCATCCCGCAAGAAAAACATTCCAAGCCATTAGAATTGAGGTAAATGCAGAGCTTGATGCTTTAGAAAAAACACTTGACGATGCGTTTGAGTGCCTTCGTTCAGGTGGCAGAATTGCGATAATTACCTTCCATTCGCTTGAGGACAGAATGGTTAAGGAAAAATTTAATGAATGGAGCAAGGGTTGTACCTGTCCAAAGGAATTTCCCATATGCGTGTGTGGAAATAAGCCAAAGGGCAAGGCTCTAAAATCAATCGCTCCAAGTGAAAAAGAGCTTGAAATCAATCCAAGAGCAAGGTCATCACGACTGAGAATTTTTGAAAAATATTAAGAAAAGGGGTGAGACGGATGACAAACACAGGGGATTTCAGAAGATATTCATACCAAAATGATGCTGCGTATGCGCTTAAAGCATTCAGCGTAGAAAGGTCATCTGCCGCACCTAAATATGAGCCGCAAAAAAGGCTAAAGGTCCGCGAAAACGGTGGCAGAAAATCGAACTCACAGCTATTGAAGGAACAAAAGGAGGCTACTCTAAAGGTGGCTGTAATTATGTCTGTTTCTGTTTTAGTTATAGCTATGATGTTTGCTATGCTCCATACCTTTGCGACCAAAAATGAGCTTAACCACGAGATTTCAAGACTGCAGACGCAGTATGCTGTTGCACAGAGCGAAAATACGAGAATTAACAGTGAGATTAATGCGCTTGTTTCGATGAGAATGATTGACCAGTACGCAGTAGAAAAGCTGAATATGACAAAGGTAAAATCAAACCAAATAAGATATATTGACGTTTCTCAGTACAAGGAGGAACGAAAAGCTGCTGCCCTAATGCTGTTAGAGCAGACGCAGGAGTAATATTATATATATTAATTGCGTAAAATATTGAGAGTTAGAAAATAATCTAACTCTCATATAGTTTTTTTAATAAATAAGATAACAATTGCGAGGAGGTAACAAAATGAAAATGAACACAGGCAAGAATATGCTCAGACGTTTATTAATTCTTGGTGTGGTAATAGCATTTCTACTTTCCACAAATATTGTTAGAATTTTCTATCTGCAGGTGGTTAGAGGCGAGGAGCTTGCACTCAAGGCAGAAAGCCAGCAAATGAGAGATACTGAAATCTCGGCAATGCGAGGAACAATCTACGACAGCGAGGGAAATGTGCTTGCGCAGTCGGCAACAGTATGGAACATCTTTCTCGATCCGCTTGCCATTGTTATTGAGTCCGATGAGGATGCGAGCGAAGAGGACAGACTAAAAAATGAGGCGAGAACAGAAAAACGCCGTCAGCTGATTATTGACGAGTTTACTCGAATTTTTGAATATGACGAAGAAGAGCAAAAGGAATTAATCGAAAAAACAAAGCAGGAAAATCATTACGTTATAGTCGAGAAAAAGGTCGAAAACAACGTTAAAGAGGAGATTTCAAAATTCATTTCCGAAAACAATCTAAACTGCATCGGAATGGAGCAGGCGACAAAGAGATATTATCCTTACGGCTCTCTTGCTTCAACAGTAATCGGCTTTACGGGTGCCGATGACCAAGGTCTGCTTGGCTTGGAGGCATATTATGACGAACAGCTGACAGGCACTAACGGCAGAGTGATTACTGCAAAGGATGCTTATTCTCACAATATTGACAATGACTATTCAACTACTGTCGAAGCGACAGACGGTATGTCGCTCGTTACAACGATAAATCAAACAATCCAGTATTATCTCGAAAAGGGCTTGAAGGAGACAATGAACCAGTATCAAGCCAAGGGAGCATACGGCGTTGTTATGAACTGTAACACAGGCGCAGTCGTTGCAATGTCGTCAATGCCGGACTTTGATTGCAACGAGCCATATAAGCTAACCTACAATAAAAATATTAAAGCAATAAAAAAGCTTTCAAACAAAAAAGAAAAGGAAGAGGCAGAAAGCAAGGCAGTCCAAAATCAGTGGAGAAACTTTACAGTAAGTGATACATACGTTCCGGGCTCTGTTTTCAAGACTTTTATAGCTTCTGCGGCACTTGAGGAAAACATCGCAACTCTCGATACAACATATAACTGCACAGGCTCAATCAAGGTTGACAGCTACACAATGAAATGTCATTATCATCCGGGACACGGAACAGAAAACTTTACACAGGGACTTGAAAATTCATGTAATCCGTTCTTCATTACAATCGGTCAAAAACTCGGCGTTCATAATTATTTTAAGTATTTTGACG
>CALZMC010000133.1 GCA_945788455.1 uncultured Clostridia bacterium | reverse complement strand
CTGCGCTGCCAACCGTTTGACTTGTAATGCTCAACAATCGCACCATCATCCTCGATAAATATTTCTTCAATATTTTCGTCAGGTCTCGATGCAACTCTTTTCATTTTCTTCATTATGAATATAGCGTCAAATCTGTTATAAAACGACAATCTTTCAAATGTTCCGTTTCGCTTAATAAAGAGCTTAACCGATGCTTCGTCCTTTTTTGCAAGAATTTCGGCTGCCTTCTTGATAAGGGGAACATTTGACTCAACAACCTGCTCCTTTGTGAGAGTGTAAATCAATACCATATTCTTATCAAAAATCAAAACCTCGTCTCTAACGGCAAGATAATACCTCTCATCTTCAAAATCAAAGGGTTTAATTTCGCCGTCAAAGTCAATATCAATTTCTTCCTCTTGAAGTAAATCTTGATTTCGTTTTTTGAGTTCAGCTAATTTGTTAAGCAATATTCCCATAATTTATATTTTCCTCTTTGGTGTATTATAGTAACAATATATTTATATAAAAATCATTTTAATAATAACATAACGCTAAATAAAAATAAATAGTTTCGCTAAAAAAATAAATTTGAATGTGACAAAATTGTAATATAATATGTCATATTAGAGTCACATACACCTGTTATACTGTGGACAGAAGGGAGAAAGTGGTGCAAAAAGCATCACGGTGAAAGATATGAAAATTCTTGAGATTGAAAACCTAACAAAAATTTACGGCAAGGGCGAAACTGAGGTTCGCGCCTTAAACGATGTGTCCTTCAGCGTTGAGCAGGGCGAATTCGTTGCAATCATCGGTCCGAGTGGCTCGGGTAAATCCACCCTACTGCATATTCTCGGCGGTGTTGATGTGGCAACATCGGGACGAGTTATCATCAACGATACCGATATATCAAAGCTTGACGAAACGGCTCTCGCAATCTTTAGGCGCAGACATATCGGACTTATCTATCAGTTTTATAACCTAATTCCTATCCTTACTGTTGAGGAAAACCTAACTCTGCCTCTCCTGCTTGACGGCAAAAAGCCAAGCAAGGAACATCTTAATAACCTTGTTGAAAAGCTTGGACTTCAAAACAGGCTAACTCATCTTCCTAATCAGCTTTCGGGCGGTCAACAGCAGAGAGTATCTATCGGCAGAGCATTACTGAACAATCCTGCAATTCTTCTTGCCGATGAGCCGACAGGAAACCTTGACAGCGAAAACAGCAAGGAAATAATAAACCTTCTTCGCAAATTTAACAAAGAAAATAATCAGACCGTTATCATCATCACTCACGATGAGAGAATTGCAAATTCAGCAGACAGGATTATTGCAATCGAGGACGGAAAAATCACAAGAGACGAGGTGAGAATGTGAACATAGTTAACACACTCACACTTCGCCACATTAAAACTCACAAGAAGCGCAGCATACTGACAATAATGGCTATTATCGTTTCTGTGGCTATGGTAACTGCCGTATTCACAAGCGCATTCTCGTTTGTAAATTACTTTAAGAATGTTATGGCTGCGATTGACGGCACTTGGCATTCATATATTGTGACTGACGAATACGAAAGCACAAAGGACGCTCTTGAAACAGACGATATTGAGAGATACGGCATTGACGCATATTTCGGCAGTGCGAATGTTGATGACGATACAAAGTCGTATGAAATGGAAATTTATGCCGTTGACGAGAATTACCTCGATATGCGAAATGTTAAAATCAGCGAGGGCTCAATGCCAAAGGCAACAAACGAAATTCTTGTTCATAAGGGCTTTATGGACAAATATGACCTTAACTGGAAAATCGGCGACAAGGTTACTCTTAACACATTAACTAACAGCGATGAGGCTAATCTTGAATACACGGTAGTTGGCATAACCGAAAGCAATGTTGCAGAAACCGACACAGTAAACGCATTTGTATATGCAACTGATGATTATATCAAGGCCTATCCCCAAAGCCTGTTCGTTTATGTTCAATTCTCAAAAATGGACAAGGAGATTTATACCAAAACTGAGAAATTAGCCGAAAAGCTTGACACAGTTTTAGAGGACGGGGTCAATCGTGATTACAGATACAATTATGATTATTTAGTATATTCAGGATGTGGCGAAGATAACACAACGATTATGACCCTGTTCGGCTTTTGTGCAATAATTCTTGTGATAATTGCCGTTGTTTCTATCTTTATGATTTATGACAGCTTTGCCGTATCATATCAGGAGAGAGCAAGATATCTCGGTATGCTCGCAAGCGTTGGTGCTACTAAAAAGCAAAAGCGAAATTCAATTTACTTTGAGGGATTTATTCTCGGTCTAATCGGTATCCCGCTTGGAATTATCGCCGGCATCGGTGGTATTTGGGTAACCTTTAAGGCTATCAGCAATCTTTGGATAACCACGCTTGCTGTTGAATATAACGGAGCATTAACAGTTCATATTAACTGGATTGTTGTTCTCGCAACAGTAATCGCAAGTGCAATTACAATCTTTGTATCGAGCTATATTCCGGCAATAAAGGCATCAAAAACGACTGCTATTGATGCAATTAGGCAGACAAACACAGTTAAAGTTAAAAACAGCAAAAGGCTGAGAACATCAAAGCTATCGACAAAGCTTCTCGGCTTCGAGGGAACGATGGCAATTAAAAACTTCAAGCGCAACGGCAGACGCTCAAGAACTATTGTTTTTGCGCTGTTTATGAGTGTTGTAGTGTTCCTCTCTGTTTCTAACTTCAGTATGATGTTCAGCGATGTAATGAAGGGCGAATTTATCGAAACATCGAATTTGTCAATAACCGTGCCCTGCTCTGACTATGAGGAGCTTGAAAAAGCACTAAAGGCTAACTCGAATATTGATGAATATTTTAGCGTCTGCGGTGTATATTCCGATATTGATAAAGAATATATCAAGGATGAATATCAAAATAACGAAAATGCAAAGCAGCTAATGCTAATCTTCGTTAATACTGAAACGATTGACAGCTACGCAAAGCAGTTAGGTATTGATAAATCAAAATTCCACGACAAGAAAAATCCCGCAGGTATTCTTCATAACGAAATGGTAACTCGCGTTGATGATGCGAAGGCAAATATCAATCCGTTTATCGACCTTGAGGGAAAGAATATTGAATGTAATATCTCGACTTGGAATGCCGAAAAGGGCGATAATGATTATACAAGTACAAAAATCAACATAGCTGTCCAAACAGAAAAGGATTACAAAAACAGTAAATTCTATTATCAAAATATGCATATCCCGATGCTTATGCTTTCGGTTGATTTGGCCGATACTCTATTGCCGAATATGAGTGAAGGCTATACTGCAGAAATTGTAAGTGATAATACAGAGCTTGTTGAAGAACAGATTTGGTCTGTGCTTGAAGAAAAGAATGTTGAGGGACAGTCTTATAATGCCAGCGCTCAGATGAAGTCAATGAATAATATATTAACCATTACTAAGGTATTCATA
>CALZMC010000132.1 GCA_945788455.1 uncultured Clostridia bacterium | reverse complement strand
ATTTACAGAAATTTTTACAGTATCTCCAACAAGTGGCGATATTCCATGCTTCCTGAATATTCCCCTCGCCTTACACTCATATATAGCATCAGTGGTCTCTACATAGTAGAAACCACCAATCCCCTTGATTATTCGTCCGTCAATCATATATAACCTCAAAAGAATTATTTTTCAATTAAGCAACTTCCTCATCAAAGCTGGTAAAATCGTAGGTCAGCTTTTGATTTTTCTTGCCCTCAACGGTTTGAGTATCAACAGCACCTGTGTTCTTTAGAGAAATTCTAACCAAAATGCTTTCTCCGCTATCAACAGGAATACTGAATGTTTGCACCGAGCCGTCAAGCTTAACATTAGATGACGAAAATGCCTTTCCGTCTAACTCAACAATCAAGGTATCACTTGTTTCGGCAATAGTCGGTAGCTTTACCTCAATGGACGCTCTAAAGCTTTCCTTAGCGGTAGTCGTTGTTGTACCTGAAGAAATTGTAATCTTAATCAAAGAATCGGGAGAAGCAACAGAGCTTGCAGCCGGAGACTGTGCAAGAACAACACCCTTTGGAGACATACTGTCTTCAATAACAAAATTTACATTCGTAAATCCAAGCTTTTCCAAGAAAGCGCTTGCACCCTCTTGCCTTAATCCGACAACATCGGGAACAGTAATTGTTTCTCTAACGGCAGTTGTGGGACCTGAGCTGATAAACACAGTAATTTGTGTATCGCTCGAAATAACACTTCCTGCCTTTGGATCGGTATAAACAATCATACCTTCCTCAACTGTGTCACTCGAAATTGTAGTATAAGTTATGTTCTTCAATCCGTCCTGTTCAAATGCTCTTTCTGCCTTTTCTCTTGTTAATCCATAAACATTCTTCAGGCTAATGTCATTCATAGATGCAGAAACGACAAGAGTAACCTGACTGCCGTCAATAATCTTTGTTCCTGCCTCGGGAGACTGTCTTATGATTATACCGGGTGCAGTATCATTTGTCTTTTCTGTTTCCATAACAAAGTTATACTTAGTATTTGTACTGATAAGCTCGTCATAAGACTGACCTACAAAGTTATCAAGCACGCTTGCATTAGTATGAATAGAACCTGTAATACTCATAACGAGAGCTACAATAGCACCGATAAGCACAAAAACGCCGATTATAACTGCTGTTATAATCTTCTTCTTTCTGTTCGGGTCATAATAGCCGTCATAGTCGTCATAATCCTCGTCATCTGCTAAACCGTTATCTGCATTATTATCAATTTGTGAAACATATTTTGTAGGGTCTTGGTCAACAAAATATGAATAATCAAATGTAACTGCAGGATTAATAATTATCTCCTCAACATCAACAAGCATTTCAGTTGCGGTTTGGTATCTGTCACTCGGATTTTTTTGCATTGCATGAACACAGATTTGCTCTAATCCTAACGGAATATCAGCATTAATCTGAGTTAATCTTGCCGCCTCGTTTTGAAGCTGCATAAGTGCAACAGAAACGGCACTGTCTGCTTCAAACGGAACCTTGCCTGCAAGCATTTCATAAAGAACTACACCTGCCGAATAAATATCGGATTTTTCATCGGTAAGTTCGCCCTTTGCCTGTTCGGGACTGATATAATGAACTGAGCCGATAGCAGTATCGGTTAAGGTTTTTGTATCGCTGCGAGAAAATCTTGCAATACCGAAATCGGCAACCTTTATGCTTCCGTCAGCTAAAAGAATAATATTCTGTGGCTTTACATCTCGATGAACAATGCCTTTATCGTGCGCGTGCTGTAATGCCTTAAGAATTTGGCTAATGAAGAACAGAGCCTCGTTCCAGGTAATAGCACCCTGCTTTTGAATGTACTCCTTTAAGGTAATACCGTCAACATATTCCATTACAATATATTGAAGTCTTTCGCCAAAGCTGACGTCATATACCTTAACAATGTTCGGGTGTGACAAAAGCGCAATAGCCTTGCTCTCATTCTTAAATCGTCTGACAAAATCATCATTCGTTAAAAATTCATCCTTTAAAATTTTTACTGCAACAATTCTGTCATCAACATTGTCATAAGCCTTATATACAACAGACATACCGCCAACGCCGATTATTTCTTGGATTTCATATCTGCCATCCAGTCTTTTTCCAACATAATTATCCATAAATTCGCACTCCGATTATTTTGAAATGATTACAACAGTAATATTGTCTCCGCCGCCATTACTGTTCGCCCTGTTAACAAGTCTGTCAGCAAAAGCGTAATATTTTCCGTCACTCATAATATCTAAAATTTCATCATTAGAAACGTAATTCGACAACCCGTCAGTACACAGTAAAATTATATCATCATCCTCTAAATCTATATGCTCAAAATCAATATCAATATATTTATCAACACCGACAGCCCTTGTGATAAGATTTTTATTTGGATGATTTTCTGCCTCTTGTTCGGTAATTTTGCCCTTAGAAAGCAAATCCTGAACAAGACTGTGGTCGGTTGTAATTTGTCTTATATTTCCGTTATTGAGTATATACGCCCTGCTGTCGCCGGCATGAGCAATAAAGGCTTGACCGTCTCTGACAATCGCACAAACGACAGTTGTACCCATACCCTTTAAGTCGGGATGAGCCTCGGCAAAATCATATACCTCGACATTTGCTGCAGAGAGAGCAGAATCAAGCATATTTATAACAGAAGAATCTCTCATATTATCTCTATATGATGCGTTAATTCTGTCGCTGACAACCTTAACTGCAAGAGCCGAAGCAATATTTCCTCCTGCCTCGCCGCCCATTCCGTCACAAACAACACTCCATACAACCTCGTTAGAAAATTCTCCGCAGGCATAAGCATCTTGATTGTTTTCGCGAACGTTACCCTTGTCGGTTTTTGCAACTATCTTCAATAATCTCACCTCGTTTTTTCATTCTTCTAAGCTGACCGCACGATGCGTTAATGTCAGAACCAAGTGTTCTTCTTATTGTAGCATTTATGCCGTTTCTTTTCAATACGTTTTGAAATTTGAGCATATCAGCCTTCGAAGTTTTGATATTATTTCTTTCCTTAACATCATTAACAGGAATGAGGTTTACGTGACAAAGACTGCCCTTTAGCCTTGATGCAAGCTCGTCAGCATCCATTTCACTGTCATTCACGCCCTTAATCAGCGTATATTCAAAGCTCACGCGTCTGCCTGTTCTTTTTTCATATTCAAAGCAAGCCTTCAAAAGCTCGTCAATGTTATATCTGTTATTAATCGGCATTGTTCTTGATCTAATATTATCATTAGGTGCGTGCAAGGAAATGGTAAGTGTTAGTTGCAAATCCTTTTCCATTAAATCATAAATTCTCGGAACAATGCCACAGGTAGAAATCGTAATATTCCTCATCGAAATATTAAGCCCGTTTTCATTATTAACATTATTTAAAAAAGCAATAACATTATCAAAATTATCAAGAGGCTCGCCTATTCCCATCATTACTACATTAGAAATGC
>CALZMC010000131.1 GCA_945788455.1 uncultured Clostridia bacterium | reverse complement strand
TAGAAATAATCAAGGTCGGCAATCAACTGCTCTCTTCTCGTGGCAATAAGCGGCTCAAGAGATGCGGCGGCACTGATGATGATATTGTCAAAATTCGCGTCACTCTTAACATATTCTCTGATAAAATCACTTGATTTCTTAAATACATTTTGTGAGTTTTTAGGATTTGGATCACGGTATGATGAGAACATAATGTTACCGTTTTTTGGAGCAGCCATACCGCATCCGTACGCACCGCCGAGAACACGGATTTCATTCCACAAATACTGATAGCTCATAAGTGTTGAAAGTGCCGACATTCTGCCGTTTACAGCCATACCGTAATTATATAAATTATCGACAAGGCTTGCGTAAGAAACTCCTCCGGGGATTTGTATTGCCTCTGATTTTATGCTTTTATCAAGCTCCAACTTAACAAATTCAGGGACATAATCTCCCTCTGTCTTATAAAGCCGGTTTGGAATATTTTTAATCTCATCACTAAGCTCGCTTGATGCAACAGAAATAATCATATTATCACGGTTGAATACTGATTTTTGAATATTCTTCATCAGCTCAACAAACGACAAATATCGGTCATCAATACTCTCGTTAAAGCTCTTCAGCCACTCATAAAAGCCATAGCCCTCGAGCATATCGGTGGCTTTAGCAGATGCAATAATATGAGATGCAGCCCTCATTCTTGCATACTTATTTCCCTGAGAGATAAAGCCGTCCTGCATTGCATAAATTGATTGAGCGAGAATATCCTTGATAAGTGATTTGCTGTTTTCATTTTCAAAATCAGTTTCATTGATAATCTCACAAACAAGCTTTATCGCATCGGTTAGCTTTTGATTTAGAACAGAGAATGATACAGAAAAATACGAATGGCACAAATCGTTATCGCCGAGTTTTGAGTATGCCGAAGCGTTATAGTCGATATAGCCGATTGTTGCCTTAACTCGCCTCATAAGGCTTGAAAGGTCGGTTGATTTTGTTGGTAGCTCGCCTAACAGATTTGTCAAAAATGATAAAGCGCCGTAGTCCTTTTCATCAATGCCTGTTAATGAAAAATAGAGATTTACATTTGTAATGCCGTTATCCTTTGTTTTGTGGAAGATAATGCCGTCCTTAACCTCAGTCGGCATACAAATCGGCTCGGGATTGACTGCTGATAGCGGAAGTGTTGGGAGAGTTGCCAAATCCTCGGCTGTGTTCTCCTCCCTTTGCCAAGCAACAAGACTTTTGTTAAGCTCCAAAATCTCGTTGATTTTTTCTTCATTCCAAGATTTTCTTGCTTCCTCGAGTGTCCTTTTTTCCTCTGCTAAAAGCTCCTCGTCCTTAGTTGTTGATGGGAGCATTAGATAAACGGCACATTCATTTGGAGCAAGCGGAATTTCCTCTAAAAGCTTTTCAAAATAATCTGTATTTACAAGCTCTCTGATTTCCTTAAAAAGCTCATCAAACACAAGCATATCCATCGGATCGCCGTCATAAAGCCAAGTGCTCATCGCCATCATATTTCTGCCGAGTGCCTTTGGCTCGTCAATCTCTTTTGTTGCAAATTCAATTTGATTTATAATTGCATCAAGCTCATTTTTGTCAATACCGTTTTTTAAGATATCATTTTTAACAGACAATAGAACCTGCCAAAATTCATTTTCGCGTTCAATGTCAATCTGCTTTGCAACAGTAACAAACGGCTGGTCCTGACAGGACTCATCAAGATACATATAAATATCCTGTGCAATACCGTTTGACAATACGGCTTTTTTAATCGGAGAGTCGTTATTGCCCGTAAGATATGACGCAAGTATATTCAAGGCAAATCTTTTTATTTTTTCGTCAAATCTGCAAAGCACCTTGCCAAAGGATAAATATGATTTTTCTCCGTCCTCCGCCTGATAAGTACCTACCAGACGAACATTCTCGACAGGCTCCTGCTTTGGAATTTCGGTATTGAAATTTTCTTTATCATAACCACTTAAATATTCGCTGTCGATAAGAGTTAATATTCTGTCTAAATCAATATCGCCGTCAAGCCAAATTCTTGCATTACTCGGATGATAATACTTCTTATGGTTAGCTATAAAGCTATCATAAGTCAAATCAGGGATAGCAGTAGGTGCGCCTCCTGACTCATACTGATAGCAGGTGTCGGGGAACATCAGCTTATACAGTCCGCTTTGAAGCTGTGAGTCGGGAGAGGCAAAAACGCCCTTCATCTCATTGAACACAACACCCTTGTAGGTCGGATTTTCGTCTGCATTGTTCAGCTCATAATGCCAACCCTCTTGATAAAAAATATTTGGATTAGTGTAAATCGCAGGGCAGAATACGGCATCAAGATATACGCTGACAAGATTAAAGAAATCCTGGTCATTTCTGCTCGAAACAGGATAAATCGTGTAATCACAAGATGTCATAGCGTTAAGAAATGTGTTCATCGAGCTTTTGATAAGCTCTAAAAACGGGTCCTTAACAGTATATTTTTTTGAGCCGTTAAGTACGGAATGCTCAAGAATATGGAACACTCCCGTATCATCACTCGGCGGAGTTTTAAACGCAATAGAAAAATGCTTATTGCTGTCCTTGTTATCAAGCCAAATAAGGCTTGCACCTGTTTTGATATGTGTCATTTCATAGAGAGTACCGCCAAGCTCTGCGTTCTCTCTTGCTCTATCTACCTTAAATCCACAAATTATATCATTAATTTTCATTACTCAACCTCTGCTAAATATTTTGTTATGCTATGTGCGGCAACATTTCCCTCGCCCACTGCCTTTGCGATTTGATACGGTCTGCCTGTGCAGTCGCCTGCTGCAAAGCACCCTGCGATATTCGTTTCGCAATCACGGTTTACAACAATATGCGCACCGTTCATTTCAAGTCCGTTAAGTATTGTTGCAGGAGCAACGGCACTACGCAGGAAGAATGCACCGTCAACATCAATTATTCTTCCATCGGTTAATTCAACACCCGAAACCTTATTTTCGCCGACAACCGATTTCATAGGCTTATCAAGAATTTCTACATTCTCTGCCTTGACCTCAACATCATCATAGTTAGCAAATAGATAAACCTTATCGGCAATTTCGGCAAGATACTGAACCTCGTGCTCATATCTTTTAGCACCGCAGTAAACGGCAATGCTTTTACCTTTATACAGAAAACCGTCACAGGTTGCACAGTAGCTGACGCCCCTGCCTAAAAGCTCAAGCTCGTTTTTTATACCCTTGCCCGATACTGCGCCGACAGTTAAAAGAACTGTTTTTGCCTTATAAATCTCATTATCGGCAAGCACCATAAATTCATTGGCGAATTTACTGATTTGAGTTACCATTTTATCGGTTAGCACCAAGCCTGAGGACTTAATTTGATTTCTAAATCTATCGTTTAGCTCCTTGCCCGAAATCATTTCAAAGCCAGCATAGTTTGCGATTTTTTCACTCTTTTCAACCTTGTCACTCAAGGCATCGGCACCAAACCAAATGATTGACTTGTTG
>CALZMC010000130.1 GCA_945788455.1 uncultured Clostridia bacterium | reverse complement strand
AATCGTCCGACACTCGTTCTCGCTCACAATAAAACCCTTGCCGCACAGCTTTGCAGCGAGTTTAGGGAATTCTTTCCCGAGAATGCTGTCGAGTATTTTGTGTCTTATTATGATTATTATCAGCCTGAGGCTTATGTGCCTACAACTGATACTTATATCGAAAAGGACAGCTCAATTAATGATGAGATAGACAAGCTTCGCCATTCGGCAACAGCGTCTCTTTTTGAGAGACGAGATGTTATTATCGTTGCATCGGTTTCCTGCATTTATTCTATCGGCGACCCTATTGACTATCAGAGTATGGTTATTTCTATAAGAACAGGTATGGAATACGGCAGGGATGCTCTTATTGAAAAACTCGTTTCAATTCAATATGAAAGAAATGACATAAATTTTGTACGAAATAAATTTAGGGTTCGCGGCGACACTCTTGAGATTTTTCCTGCAGGTTCTTCAGGCTCGGCTATAAGAGTAGAATTCTTTGGCGATGAAATCGACAGAATTTGTGAAATTAATCCCCTGACCGGTAAGGTTGACGCTGTTGTGTCTCATGTTTGTATTTATCCTGCATCTCACTATGTAGTAGGTCAGGAAAAGATGAACAAGGCTATTGAGCAGATTTATAACGAAATGGTTGAACGAGTTGCTTACTTTGAGGAAAAAGGCAAGCTTTTAGAGGCTCAAAGAATTAAAGAGCGCACAATGAATGATATAGAAATGCTGAGGGAAACAGGATTTTGTAAGGGTATCGAAAACTATTCTGCCGTGATGAGCGGTCGTAAGCCCGGCGAGGCTCCATACACATTACTCGATTATATGCCTGACGATTTTCTCTTGTTCTGTGACGAGAGCCATGTTATGCTGCCACAGGTTAGGGGTATGTATGCAGGCGACAGAGCGAGAAAGGAAAGTCTTATTGAATACGGATTTAGACTTCCGAGTGCGCTCGATAACCGTCCCTTGCAATTTGATGAATTTTATAAGAAGATTAATCAGGTTATATTTACATCAGCTACACCGAATGTATTTGAGCGTGAGCATAGCACACAGATTGTTGAACAGCTAATAAGACCTACTGGACTGTTAGACCCGATTATCACAGTTAAGCCGACAGAGGACCAAATGGACGACCTCTTGAGTGAAATCAATATTCGTGCCGAGCGAAAGGAAAGAGTTCTTGTTACAACTCTCACAAAGGCAATGGCTGAGGATTTAACAAGATATCTTGAGGAGTTTGGCGTTAAGGTTCGCTATATGCACCACGATGTTGATACTATTGAGCGAATGGAGATTATTCGTGATTTGCGTCTTGGCGAGTTTGATGTTCTTGTCGGTATCAATCTTCTTCGTGAGGGACTTGATATTCCCGAGGTATCGCTTGTTGCAATTCTTGATGCCGATAAGGAGGGCTTTCTTCGTAGTGAAACCTCTCTTGTCCAAACTATCGGCCGTGCTGCAAGAAACGAAAACGGCGAGGTTATTATGTATGCCGATACTGTTACTCCGTCAATGGAGAGAGCTATCAGCGAAACCGTTAGAAGACGCGAGCTTCAGGAAAAGTATAACAGCGAGCACGGAATTATCCCGAAAACAATCAAAAAGGATGTTCGCCAAATTATCGAAATCACATCAAAAGAAAAGCTTGAGGGAAAGAAAAAGCACCTGACAAAGCAGGAACGTCAGCTAATGATAAAGGAACTGACAAAGGAAATGAAGGAGGCTGCAAGATTGCTTGAATTTGAACACGCGGCATATTTGCGTGATGAAATTTCTAAGCTTGAGAAGAATTTATAATGACAAAGCTATTTAACGATAAAAACTTTTGGAAAACTGCAATAAAGCTGACTATACCCGTAGCTCTGCAAAATCTGTTGATAAGCTCATTTTCGCTTGTTGACACCTTATTTGTAAGCTCGCTCGGTACTGTTGCACTATCATCGGTCGGTATGTGCGGACAGTGGGCATGGCTTATGAATATGATTTTAATTGGCTTTTGCTCTGCAACAACCTTGTTCGTCTCGCAGTTTTGGGGCATAAAGGACAAGACGAGTATCCGACATTATTCGGGAATATCAATAATATTCTGTCTGTTTGTATCGCTGATTTTTACTGCATCGGGCTTGTTTGTACCAAGACTTGTCGTGAGAATGTTCAATTCTAATCCCGATGTTATTTCAACAGGAATCAGCTATCTTCGCCTTGTTGCATTGTCGTATATTCCGATTGCGCTGACGAATATTTTGTCTGCAATTCTTCGCGCCGTTGAGAATGTAAAAATACCGATGTATGTTTCGGGTATAACAACATTTCTTAATATTTTTCTTGATTATGCACTGATATTCGGAAAACTCGGTATGCCAAGGCTTGAAATAAAAGGTGCAGCATTAGCAACAGTTATCTCTGCGTGGGTTGGAGTTGTGATGATTGTTGTTATATCACTTTTCCAAAGAAATATTTTGGTAACGAAAAAAAGACTATTCTTCGCTTTTACAAAAAGAGAAATAAAGTCATATATAAAAAAGGCGACACCCGTTGTTCTTAACGAGGGTATGTGGGGCGCAGGAACATTTTTGTACAACATTGTTTTCGGCAATATGGGATATGAGTATTTTTCTGCACTTACTATTGTGCGCAGTTTTGAAAATATTTCGTTTGTTATCTTTATAGGAATATGCAGTGCCGCGTCTGTTATGATAGGAAAATCTGTCGGAAAGGGCAAAATCGAACGTGCAATTATGGACTCAAAAAGATTTTCGATTATTGTTCCTGCTGTTGCCGTTATAGTCGCATTGATAATAGTTGTGTTTAGACATCAGCTTGTCAGCATATTTAATATGGGTAATAATATCAGTCAGCTCACTATTGATACTGCCGTTGTGCTTATGATTATTTATGCATTTGCATTTCCGTTTAGAATGTTCCCGTATTTACAGATAGTATCAATCTTCAGGTCGGGCGGAGATACTGTTACGGGTGCAAAATTTGAGCTTGCAGGTCTATGGCTGATTTCCGTGCCTGCAACATTAATTTCGGTATATGTATTTAAGGTACCGTTTGTAGTAGCATTTTTGATAATGTATTTATTTGAGGATATTCCAAAGGATATATTCTGTATTAAATTTTATTTGTCAAAAAAGTGGATTAAGCCCGTTACAAAAGAGGGCAAGCTGGGCTTAGAGGAATATAACAAAAGGATAGGTAAAAAGAGTGAATAAAAATATTGTTATTAAGGGTGCGAGAGAGCATAACCTAAAAAATATTGATATTACAATTCCAAGAGATAAGCTGATTGTATTTACAGGTCTATCGGGCTCAGGTAAATCAAGTCTTGCATTTGACACAATTTATGCAGAGGGACAAAGACGATATGTTGAGTCACTGTCATCTTATGCACGACAGTTCTTAGGTCAAATGGAAAAGCCTGATGTTGACTATATTGACGGTCTTTCTCCTGCAATATCCATTGACCAAAAAACAACATCAAAAAATCCTCGTTCAACTGTCG
>CALZMC010000129.1 GCA_945788455.1 uncultured Clostridia bacterium | reverse complement strand
CGAGACGGTGTTGAGCAAAGTGAAACGGAGGGATTGAAAAAGCTTGGACATTGAGTTCAAGCTTTTTTTAGGCGTTTTTCTTTTTAGAATTATTAAGATTTTTAACGCATACTAATTTATTGTTGCTATAAAAATAATAATATGGTAAAATAAACTGAATAATTGTAAAATTCTGTAAATATAGATTTTAACAGAAAGGGTGGTGATATGATGAAAAGGTACAACTATTTTGACGATGATCCTGAAGAGCTTGAGCCAAAAAGAAGGATTATTAATCTTGATTTTGACATTAGGTCTGTCGGCAACAGTATAAAGCAACGATTTGAATATTTAGCTCACGGCGATGTTCTTGACGATTTTAAGCAAATTCGTGAAATGCCGAATTTGACAGCATTGTTTTTAAAGGTTCTTGCATTCATTTTGTTCCTCGTCTTTGTCGCAGTAATCATCATATCATTCAGCCACACAATTAGCGCCCAAAACAAAAAGACAGACAAATTCAATAAAGATGCGGGAAAGATTTGTTCAAGCTATATTACCGAATACGGTGCAGCGAAGCCCGAAAGACTTGACAGCACTGTTTACGGCAAGGATATGGCAAGAGTAACAGGACTTTGCTATGCAAGACAAATGGATTTTAATAATGACGGCAGTCCTGAGCTTATGCTATGCTACAATGACGGCAGTATTTATGTTCTTGAGGTTTGGGGTTATGTAGGAAAGGATTTCACAAGGCTTTACAGCGAGGAGGCAAATTCTACCGACAACATAAAGGACGGCGCGTGGATTGCGTTTTATTACAAAAACAATAAATATTATATCTGCAAAAGCGAAAAGGCTACTCCCGAAAGTGTCGAGCTTTATGCTCTAAAAGGAGATAAGTTTAAAAAATCTTCAAGCTGTGACTATGACTATAAGGACAATATCTATTCTGTCAGAGGAAAGATTAATGCCGATGATTTTGAAACGATAAAGCTTTCCGTAATCAAAAGCTCAAAGGCAGAGCATATCGTTGATGTTGCTACCGAAAATATTGACAGCTTCGGCACAATTTCAATGGCATATCTCAACAGCAAAAAGAGTGATGCTCAGCTAAGGGCAGAGGCGTATTACAGTATTATTGACTCAAGACACGAAAAGTACGGCAAGGCTAAAGTTGAAAACGGCGAGGACGGAAAATATATAGACGGCGTTGCACTTGTAAGGCTTGTTGATTTTGACGCCGACTCGAACGAGGAGCTTCTTCTTGTTTACAGAAAAATGGTTAAGGAGTCTGCAACGAATTATTACACAGGCGAGCGCATCACTATTGAGGAGCCTGCTTATTGCGTTGAGGTTTATTCGTGGAACGGTACTGTTGCAAAGAAAATTTTGTCAAAGGGTACTGTTTCAAATTATCTTGAGCAGGACGATGTTAACTATATTATGCTAAACCGAAGCGAAAAGGGTCCGATAAGGATTTGTACAAATACTTACACCTGGCGCACAGGTCATTCGTTTACGGCATCCTCAAAGATTTATGCTCTCGAAAAGGACGGCTTTGACGTAAAATATAATGCTCGTATTGAGGATGAGTACGGATACAGAGAATATTATCTTGACGGAGATTACACATATCGCTCAACCTTCGTTGAAAAGGGCTACGAGGTTCCTAAATTTATGAACGACAGTGAAAAATGTGATGATAGCTTCGAGCTGATTTATTTCTCCGGCGAGGATGAAAATAGCTTTAACAAGACTGTTGACAATACCGTTAAGGAAATTCAAAAGCTTAACAAGAGCTATTCGCCGAATGACTGATAAAATAAAATAATTATTCAATAACCGTAGGGGCGAACTGTGTTCGCCTCTTTTTATATTCCACAAATGATAAAAAAATAAAGGACGGTAAACCCGTCCCCTAAAATATTTTTATATCGAATAATTATTCGTATTTCTCAAATTCATCAAGTATCATTTTATTGATTTTTCTTGATGAAATTATGCCCAACACCCACATTATGCTCGGGAGCAAAAATACGCCGATTATTAGAGGTGTATTCAACTTGTTCAATATTATGCCGAGAAGGGCAATAGTCCAAAAAAACAGAGTAAAAAAGGTAGATGTAATAATTAGCAGTATGCTCGGCGAAATTATTATTTGTGCACTTTTTTCATCAAGCAACGTTGCGCGAATTCTTGGACTTTCGAGCAGACCGAATACTCCGTTATATCGCGCCGTTAAGCCGAACTCATCCTCTTTAACTCTAAACATTTCGTCATTCCTAATGCTTTTAAAAAATTCATTCGCATTATATACATTTATCGTTTTTTTCATAAGCTTAATTCTTCTTTTATATAGTCGCAGTATAGCGATATAATGTCGATGTCGGTTAACGAATATATCATTCTTGCACCGACCGTATCCTCTATTTCGTTAAAAACAAGTCTGCCGTTGTTAAAAATAAAATCAATCCCGATATAGTCATAGTCTAATAAATCGGCGATTTTATAAACGAGCGCCCTGTCATCATCAGTGAGTGTATATTCGCTCGCTTTACCTCCAAGACAAAAGTTTGAGCGAAAATCGGTGTCGCTGCTCCTTAGTATTGACGCAATAATTTTTCCGCCGATTAGCCACACTCTGACATCTCTGCCGAGCGTGTCACATGGCTTTTGATAAACATAGCCGTCCTCAAACGGCTCTGCCTTGTCAAGCATATATACGTCAATACCGCCGTGACCGTCAATTTTCTTTTTTACGGCAGGCACACCTTTGTAATTTATCGGCATAATCTCAATGCCGTTTTCTTTCATAAATTCATAGCATTTTTGCTTGTCGTTGGCGATTTTTGACAGGCTTGACGGGTTGAATACTCTAATTCCCCTTGACTCATAATACTCTGCGATTTTGTAATCATTTGTGCGATTGATAACAAAATCAGCGTCTCCCCTATAATTCTCGTCAACAAGCTTAACATCAAGCTTTTGGATAAATTTTTCTATCGAAAACCGATTTCGCTTCGCTTCCTTATTTGTATAAATCAAAACACCGCTCATTTTATTTTACCCGCAATTTCATTAAGAATTAAAGGGGCAATATCAATGCCTGTTGCGTTCATAATATTGATGATGTGTGCATTCGAGTTTACCTCGCACACCATTCCGTTATCAAGAATATCAACGCCTCCAAAGGTTAAACCGAGCGCGTTGCAAGCCTTAATTGCCGTTTCGGCCTCCGTGTCGGTAGGAGTGTACTGCTCCATTGTGCCACCGTTAGTAACATTGGAGCGAAAATCGTTTTCGTTACGTCTTTTTACTGCGCTGACAACTCTGTCGCCGACAACCTCAAGTCGTTTGTCCGAGCCTTTACTTGTGCCGATAAATTCCTGCAGAATAAACGGCTTTTCGCTGATATGCGACAATATTTCCTCACGGTTATGGCACAAAAATACCTGTGCACCGAACGAGCCGAAGCACTCCTTAAATACAAGCGGAAAAGAAAGCTCATTAATAGCCCTGTCAACAAATTCGCTCATAT
>CALZMC010000128.1 GCA_945788455.1 uncultured Clostridia bacterium | reverse complement strand
CATTTCGGGATAGTTCATCGGCCAATGGCCCCAAAAGCCGTGATTTATAGGATTATCGGCGCACCATTTTTCATATATAGCCAAAAGCTCCTCGTTGAGCCTTACGCCGTTATTTTTCAATCCGTCAATCAGGCTGACCTCATAAGGCTGATTTACATCTCCGCCACTGCCGTAGCCTACATAAAAATAGTTTATTTGACACCTGCCGAAAACAGAAATTTTTTCGTCCTTAATGGGAAGAACGTCATTATCATTTTTTAAGAGGACTGTGCCCTCCTCTGCCGATTGAAGACATTTTTCGGGCATATTAGGAAAGATAAATTTCTCGCCGTTAGCACCGTTTTCCTCCTGCATAACGCCACTACCCGATGCCTTGTCGATAATTTTTTGAATTAAAGCCTCAATCTTTTTCTTTAGTGTCATAGCTTTCTCCTATATCAACAAAAATTTGTTTTTATAACCTTTTTTATCAGCTCTGCTGTCGGAAAATCGGTATAAAGTGCGCCGTAATATTTTCCGTCCTTTAGCTCATATTCCATAAATTTCGGATTTATATACTGCGAATTCCTATACGGACCGAGTAATCCACCCGCAGTAGAAAGATAATTAATTTTGTAATGCTCGCAAGCGTCATCATCAAGCATCGGCTTTACGCACAAATCCCACTTTTCACGAGGCTTGTACTTAAATCTGTCTTGAATAAGAAACGAAAGCTCTCCGCTCTCGCCTGTTGTTAAAACAAGTGGCTTGGGCACAGGCTTATCCTGTTCAACCCAGTGTGAAAAATCTATACCCTTGCCGAGTGAATATGGCTTATTGTCGAAGCACTTGCACCTGCGAATAAGAACAATTTTGCCTCGGCAATCCTTTAGGACAGGCGCGCGATTTTCCAAATACCAGCTGTCGCTGTTCTTGCTTATGTATTCGTTATATAGAATATCAAAGCATTTTTCCATTTCCCTGCCACTGTCGTTTTTGAATTGAAAGACGATAGTTTCACTTGGATTTTTTGACAAAAAATTATAGCACGCCGTCAGCACGTCTGCCATATCCATTCGTTTTGAAAAACGGCTCGCCTTATTGTATGTGTTACATATACCGTGAACCATAGATAGACGATTTTTGTTCGACTTAACGCGAATATCAAGGCATCTAACGCCCATATTAAGCTGTTCATATATGCTTTTGTCTTGGCATTTTGCGAAATATGAAAGCTGAACATACTGCGTAACACAATCGTGTGTTCCGACTAAATTTAAGCCGAAAACATCTCGGCTGTCGTCAATATCTCTCATCCAAGCGCTCAAATTCATACTAATCACCAAAAACAATATAACATTTTTGTGAAATAATATCAATTGAAAATATAATAAATATTCAATATAATTGTTATATTAGACTGATTTATATGTTTTTGACTGATTTACAGAAATTAAAGGTAACGGTAAATATTATGCTATTATTTAAAACACAAGGGAAAATTACTGAAAATGACGATAAAACCAATATCACTCATCGCTTTAATGTTCCCGATAATATCAAATCATTAAAAATAAAATACAGCTATTCTCCGAAAACGGTTGAGGATAAAGAGGTGGCTTTAAAGCTTGTTCGTGATTGTCTTGAAAAATACGATGAAAGAGCTGACGGCAAAATTGAGGACAATCTTCCTGTAAAAAACCTAATAACTCTGTCACTTGACGACAGTACATCATATCGAGGTGCTGCTCACAGACAGTCAAATGAGCAGGAGCATATCATCAGCGAGGATTATGCAAGTCCCGGATTTATAAAAGGAAAAATCATTGACGGCGAGTGGAAAATTGTACTAAACGTTCACTATGTCGGCTGTGATGTTGACTACAATATTTCTATTGACGGGGAGGTTGAATAAATGAGCTATCTTCCATGTGAGCTTCATTGTCATACCGTTCATAGTGACGGCGACTTTCAGGTAAGGGCGCTTCAGGAGTCTGCAGCTTATGACCACCTAAGCCTTATTGCTTTAACCGACCATAACACAACATCGGGCTATGACGAGATTGACGACAGCATTATTCCTGTTATCCGCGGTATTGAGTGGACAACATATTTCGGCCATATGCTCGTTTTGGGTGCTGAAAAATTTGTCGATTGGCGAAATGCCGTTCCTGACAATATTGACGAAAAAATCAGGGAGGTAAAGGACGCCGGCGGTATTGTCGGTGTCGCTCATCCGTACCAAATCGGCTCTCCCATCTGCACAGGCGGTCGCTGGGAATTTAATATTAAGGATTGGAGTCAGGTTGACTATATTGAGGTGTGGCACTACGATATGTCCGCCAAAAGCAGCGAAAACGTCAGGTCCCTCGCACTATGGACTTCACTTTTAGACAAGGGTTACAGGATTTCTGCAACATACGGCAGGGATTGGCACAGACCGGCGACAAGCGGTCAGTACGGCTGTACATATCTCGGCTTTGACGACAAAGTAACACCCGAAAGTGCGATTGACGCAATAAAAAACGGCAGAACCGTTATCTCAACAGGCGCAAAGATGTTTTTTAGGGTGCACAGGCACGGAAAAACAAGCTATATCGGAGACACGGTAAAGCGCGGAAATTACACCTTTTCTTTCTTTACCGACCTACATTCAAGAAGAAAAAATCAGACTGAAGATGTTGATTACAAAACAATTAGAATTGTAACAAACGGCGGAAAAATCGTGCTTGAAACGAGATGTGACGAAAAGCACGTAAGACTGCGACTCGAAAAAAACTCGTGGTATCGAGCAGAGCTTTGGGGCACAGTTGACGGAGAATTAGAACCGCTTGCTATCACATCGCCTATATATTGTGTTTAAAATTAACATATTGTTCAATAATTTATTATTGCATTTTTTCCCTTTTGCCATTAACATAGTATTGTGTAAAATATTTGTAAAAAACAAGTAAAAAATATATTAAGTTTTTTGACTTGAGGAGAATTTAATGACAATTTTCAATCTATTGACACTTTTAGGTGGACTTGCTCTGTTTTTGTTTGGTATGACAACTATGGGCAACAGCCTAAAGGAAATCAGCGGAGGTAAGCTTGAGAGTATTCTTGAGCGAATGACCAACACAAGAATCAAGGGCGTACTGCTCGGTATGGGTGTTACGGCAGTCATTCAGTCATCGGGTGCTGTTACGGCAATGGTAGTCGGCTTCGTAAACAGCGGTATTATGGAGCTCGGACAGGTTATCGGTATCGTTATGGGTGCCCACGTAGGCACAACCGTTACTGCATGGCTTCTTTCACTAACTAACATTGACGGTGGCGGGAGCATAATTTTAAGCCTGTTTAAGCCAAGCTCGTTTGCACCGATTCTTGCGTTCATAGGCATCGTTCTTGTAATGTTCTTCAAGAGCGAAAAGAAAAGGAGCATCGGCTCAATTATGCTCGGCTTCGGCACACTTATGATAGGTATGACAACCATGAGTGATGCCATGTCCGTCCTAAAGACAATGCCCGAGTTCACAAGCCTGCTGACAAAATTCTCAAACCCCGTGCTCGG
>CALZMC010000127.1 GCA_945788455.1 uncultured Clostridia bacterium | reverse complement strand
AAAATACGGATATGACCTTGATGTTGATGTGTTAAAGGCAGGTCATCACGGCAGCCGATATTCGAGCAGTACAGAATTTTTAGATTACGTTACACCTGAATATACAGTAATATCGTGTGCGAAGGATAATAGCTACGGTCATCCTCACAGTGAGACAATTAAGCGACTGAATAATGTCAATACACAGATATTCAGAACATACGAGCTTGGGAATATAACTGTTTCCTGTGATGATAACGATAGCTTTGAGATTAGCTATGATTGGGGTATATAATGACTTGGATAATTGACAGAATTGAAGATGAATTCGCTGTTTGTGAATATTGTGAGGGCAAGACGATTGATGTTCCTCTCGCATCTATGCCAGACGGCATAAAAGAGGGAGACGCTGTAACTCTAACAGTTAGTGACAGTGATACAAAAATGAGAAAAGAAAATATAAATAAGTTGATGAACAGCTTGTTTGTAGATTGAGGTAAAATTATGAGATTTGCAAGAATTGAAAGAAACACAAAGGAAACTCAAATTTCCGTTGAACTAAATCTTGACGGCGGAGATGTTGAAATTTCAACAGGCATCGGCTTTTTTGACCATATGCTGACTGCGTTCGGTGTTCACGGCGGATTCGGTCTAAAGGTTAGTGTTACGGGAGATTTAGAGGTAGATACTCATCATACCGTTGAGGATACAGGCATTGCTCTCGGTATGGCATTCAAGGAGGCACTCGGCGATATGTCGGGAATTGAGCGCTACGGCTCTTTTTCTGTCCCTATGGATGAAACGCTTGCAAATTGTGTATTAGATATTTCAAACAGACCGTTCTTGGTATTTAAGGCTTCGTTTGAGCAGGAGCTTTGCGGAGATTATGAGACCTGTGTTACTGAGGAATTTTTTAGAGCTTTTGCGATGAATTCCTGCATAACACTTCACATTTGTGTTCCTTACGGCGCGAATGCTCACCACGAAATTGAGGCAATTTTTAAGGCTGTTGCACATGCAATGAGAATTGCAGTAAGAAAAAATCAGGACGGCTCTGTTTTGTCAACAAAGGGAGTATTATAATGATTATTTTTCCTGCTATTGATGTTATTGACTCAAAGCCCGTTAGACTTTATAAGGGCGAATTTTCTACTGCACAGCAGGTTGCCGATGATGTACTCGAAACTGCACAAGGCTTTGTTGATGCCGGATGTGAGTGGGTTCATATGGTTGACCTTGACGGCTCGCTGAAAAAAGAGCCTGTCAATACCGATACCTTTATTTCTGTTGCTAAGGAAACACCTCTAAAGGTTGAGCTTGGCGGCGGAATTAGAACAATGAAGGACATAGACCTTTATGTTAACGCAGGCATATCAAGAATTATTCTCGGCTCTGTCGCACTTAAAAATCCTGAGCTTGTAAAGGAAGCGGTAAAGGAATTCGGCGACATTATTGCAGTCGGTATTGATGCAAAAAACGGCTTTGTTGCAACAGAGGGCTGGGTTGAAAAGAGCGATGTTTATTTTACCGACTTGGCTAAACAAATGGAGTCGGTAGGTGTTAAAAACATTATTTTTACCGATATCAGTAAGGACGGCACTCTTGCCGGTCCAAATCTAAAGCAACTGCTTGAGATTAATAATGCCGTATCGTGTGATATTACTGCATCAGGTGGTGTTACCGATATTAATGATATAATGAATCTTCGTGACAGCGACCTTTACGGCGCAATTTGCGGTAAAAGTATATACGAGGGTACACTTAATTTAAAGGAAGCTGTGGAGGCTTGCAAATGATAGATATAGAAAAGTATTTTAAAAAGGCTGATTTAATTCCTGCCATAATTCAAGAGGATAGCACAGGAGATGTGCTTATGCTCGCTTATATGAACAGAGAGTCTATGAAAAAGACTCTTGAAACAGGCTACACTTGGTTTTGGTCCCGTTCAAGACAGGAGCTTTGGAATAAGGGTGCAACCTCCGGACACCTTCAAAAAATTGTGTCTGTTCACGGAGATTGTGATGATGACACTCTGCTTATAAAGGTAATTCAAACAGGGGCTGCCTGTCACACAGGAAGTCACACCTGCTTTTTTAATAAAATTGAGGGAGAATTTTAATGGACTGCATTAGAAACGATTACGAAACAATACTTGCTCGCAAGGAGGCAAAGGAGGAAGGCTCATACACCTGCTACCTTTTTGAGCAAGGTCTCGATAAAATATTAAAGAAGGTTGGCGAGGAGTCAACCGAAATGGTTATTGCCGCAAAGAACGGCGAAAAGGAAGAAACCGTTGGCGAAATCTGTGACCTTATTTATCATACTCTTGTAATGATGGTTGACCAAAATATTACTATTGAGGATGTTGAGGCTGTATTACAAAAGAGAGCCGAAAAGGCCGGCAATCTAAAAAAATTTCATCAAGTGGATAAGAATTCATAATGTCATATAAAAAATGGGTAATTGCTAATGCCGATAAGGAAAAGGCATCGGTAATAAGTGAAAAACTGAATATAGACCCACTTGTAGCATTTTTGCTTGTATCAAGAGGAATTGATGATGAGCTTTCTGCTCAAGGCTTTTTGTCCTCATCATCTGCATACAGCTCGCCTTATTCATTGAAAGATATGGATAAGGCTGTCAGTCGTATTAATACTGCTCTTGATATGGGCGAAAATATTTGTATTTACGGCGACTACGACTGTGACGGTGTAACAGCTACCTCGCTTTTATATACTTTTTTAGAGGACTTGGGTGCTAATGTTATCTATTATATTCCTGACCGTTTGAGCGAAGGGTACGGTATGAATAAGAGCGCCATTGATTATATTAAGCAACAGGGTACAAATCTTATTGTTACCGTTGATAACGGTATATCTTCGTTTGATGAGGCAGAATATATATATTCACTCGGTATGGAGCTTATCGTTACCGACCACCACCAAATCGGCGAAAAATTGCCGAGAGCCGAGGCTGTTATTAATCCTCACAGAGAGGATAACAATATTAGATTTAGAGATTTTGCGGGTGTAGGTGTTGCGTTTAAGCTTGCCTGCGCACTCTATGACGGAGATATTGAGGACATTCTCGCGATGTTCGGCGACCTCGTTGCGATAGGAACTATCGGCGATGTTGTTCCTCTAAAGGATGAAAACAGAAACCTTGTAAAGCTCGGAACAAAGCTTATTAACGATAATTCAAGAATAGGTCTTGAGGCATTGAGAAAAAGTGCAGGTAATGCCGACAGCATTTTGACCGCAGGCGATGTTGTATTTCAAATTTGCCCAAGAATTAATGCCGCAGGCAGAATGGATAACGCATCGAAGGCTGTTGAGCTTTTGACATGTGAGGACTACGAAAGAGCAAGACTGCTCGCTGACCAGCTTAATATCGAAAATACGCATCGTCACGAGGTTGAGAGCAATATCCTTGATGACATAAAGGAGCTCGTTTCTAATAGTCCGTCACTCGTCAGCGATAGAGTTATAGTAATTGACGGAAGCGGATATCATCACGGTGTTATCGGTATTCATCTGAATTTTCAAAGTTCCTCCGTCGA
>CALZMC010000126.1 GCA_945788455.1 uncultured Clostridia bacterium | reverse complement strand
CAAGACGGTATTGTTGCAGGTGTCGGCTCTGTGTTAGGCTTTGTGCCACAGATGATGGTATTGTTTATGTTCCTCGCTTTTTTAGAGGGATGCGGATATATGAGCCGTGTTGCATTTGTTATGGATAGAATTTTTCGTAATTTCGGCCTGTCGGGAAAATCGTTTATACCGATGCTAATCGGTACAGGATGCAGTGTTCCGGGAATTATGGCGTCAAGAACTATTGAAAACGAACGCGACAGACGTATGACTGTTATTACAACATCATTTATCCCTTGCTCTGCAAAAATGCCTGTAATCGGTCTTATAGCAGGCGCGTGCTTTGGAGATAACGGCTTGATTGCAACATCGGCATATTTTGTTGGCGTTATGGCAGTTTTGGTATCGGGCATAATTCTCAAGAAAACAAAAAGATTTTCAGGCGAGGCATCTCCGTTTGTTATGGAGCTTCCTGCCTACCATATGCCAACAGTAGATACTGTTCTTCGTTCTATGTGGGAGCGTGGCTGGTCGTTCATAAAAAAGGCCTGCACGGTTATCACATTATCGGCAATCGTTATTTGGTTTTTAAAATCATTTACACTCAGCGGTGGACTGCATATGACCGATGATATGGATATTTCAATTCTTGCAAATATCGGAAAGGCATTTTCGTGGCTGTTTGTACCACTCGGTTGGGGAGGATGGAAAACTGCCGTTTCAACTATTACGGGACTTATCGCAAAGGAAAATGTTGTCAGCACATTCGGTGTTCTCTATCATTTCAGCAGTGGCGAGCTATCGGAAAACGGTATGGAGATTTGGAGTGCGTTTAGTCAAAACCTGACTGAGCTTTCAGGCGGTCATTCGGCTCTTGCAGGCTACTCATTTTTGATGTTCAACCTCTTGTGTGCTCCTTGCTTTGCAGCAGTCAGCGCAATTAGTAAGGAAATGAACAGCCCGAGGTGGACATTGTTCGCGCTGGGCTATCAGACTGCATTTGCTTATTCGGTTTCTCTGCTTGTGTTCCAGCTTGGCTGTGCATTTTCGGGAGATATAAATCCGCTTGGCTTTATTTTCGCGTTAGCAGTATTGGGAGTGCTGATATATTTGCTCGTTAGAAAAAATAAGTATGAAAGTAATTTGGCGACACCAAAAAATAAGGAAAAGGTAAAAGGATAATGCTGACTTTTATTAAGGCTAATTTTTTGACAATAGTTGTATCATTAATTTTGCTCGTTATTGTAGGCTTGATAATATACAGCATTGTTAAGGATAAAAAAAGAGGCAACGGCTGTTGTAAAAACTGCAGTTGTTGCAATTCATCCTGCTGCTATAAAAAATAAATACTATATCAGTCCATTCGTGTTTTAAATAGCGCGAATGGATTTTTCTTTTTAAAATGATATGAAAACAATATTTTGCAGATAATAACAGTAAATTTATTTCTTTTTTGAACCTCAAATCTTTACGAAATAAAAAAATAATTACATCTTTGTAACACTTATTGTCTAATAGTGTTAGTTATGGTAATATTTTAAGGATAAAAAATATGGAGGATTATGGTTATGGATAGAAAAGTGATCATTTTTAAGCACCCTCTCATTCAGCATAAGCTCAGCATTCTTCGTTCAAAGGAAACCAGCACAAAGGATTTCCGTCAGCTTATAAACGAGATTTCAATGCTTATGACATTTGAGGCTACAAGAGACCTTCCGACAGAGGAAATCTCTGTTGAAACACCCTGCGGTATCGCAAAGTGTAATCAACTTGCGGGAAGAAAGCTTGCTTTCGTTCCTATTTTAAGAGCAGGTCTCGGTATGGTTGACGGTTGCTTACAGCTTGTTCCTGCAGCAAGAGTAGGTCATATCGGTCTTTACAGAGACGAGACTACTCATACTCCGGTTGAGTATTATTGCAAATTGCCTAAGGATATTGACCAAAGAGATGTTTTTGTTGTTGACCCTATGCTTGCAACAGGCGGTTCAGCTATTGATGCTATCAGCCAAATTAAGCTGAGAGGCCCAAGAAAGATTATCTTTATGTGCATTATCGCTGCTCCTGAGGGACTAAAGGCTCTTGAGGAGGCTCATCCTGATGTTGACATTTACTGTGCTGCTCTTGATGAGAAGCTAAATGACGATTGCTATATCATTCCGGGACTCGGAGATGCAGGCGACAGAATTTTCGGTACAAAATAATTTTGTAATATAAAATTAAATAAGAAGGAGAAACATTATGGCTAAAGAAAAATTTAAGGTTGGTCAAGAGGGTATTTATGATGCTCGTAAGCTTGGCGCACCAAGAATGATTGTACTTGGCTTCCAGCATATGTTTGCTATGTTCGGTGCCACAGTACTCGTTCCGCTTCTAACCGGACTTGATATGTCAACAACACTTTTAATGGCCGGCTTAGGAACATTATTATTCCACCTGTTCACAAGGTTTGAGGTTCCTGCTTTCTTAGGCTCATCATTCGCATTTTTAGGTGGTTACGGCACAATAGCTCCTATGCTTGAGGACGGCACACCTAATAAGGAAATGCTTCCTTATGCTTGTTTAGGTGTTGCTTGTGCAGGATTGCTTTATCTTGTGCTTGCAGGACTGATTAAGCTTGTCGGTATCAACAAGGTTATGAGATTCTTCCCACCTGTTGTTACAGGCCCTATCATTATTGCTATCGGTCTTGGTCTTGCTCCAAGTGCTATCAACAACTGCTCAACAAACTGGGTTCTTGCTCTTGTAGCTCTTGGTCTTGTTATTATCATCAATGTATTCGGTAAGGGTATGGTTAAGATTATTCCTATCCTACTCGGTATTATCGGTGCATACGGTGTTGCTATCGTTGTCGGTAACCTAATCGGCGTAGAGGCATTTGCAGTTGATTTCACAGCTGTTAAGGAGGCTGATTGGTTCGGCGTTCCTGTTATCAGCCAGTGGGGTCAGACAGTATTTGGCGGTGTTCACGATAAGTCACTTGCTATTTCGGCAATCATCGCTATTATGCCTATCGCTCTTGCTACAATGATGGAGCATATCGGCGATATGTCAGCTATCGGTGCTACTTGCGGAAAGAATTATATTGCTAATCCGGGCCTACATAGATCACTAATGGGCGACGGTCTTGCAACAACTTTTTCTTCACTATTTGGCGGTCCTGCTAACACAACATACGGCGAGAACACAGGTGTACTTGCTCTGTCAAAGGTTTATGACCCAAGAGTAGTAAGAATTGCTGCTTACTTTGCAATCGTATTCTCATTCTCTCCAAAGTTTGCTGCTTTGATTAACTCAATGCCTGCTGCTATCGTTGGCGGTATCTCATTCGTTCTATACGGTATGATTTCTGCTATCGGTGTTCGTAATATGGTTGAGAATAAGGTTGACTTTTCAAAGCCACGTAACACAATTATTGCTGCTGTAATTCTTGTTTGTGCACTTGGTCTTGGAAGCGGTATTTCATTTTCAATTGGCAAGTTCAACATCACACTATCTGCTCTTGCTATCGCAGCTATTGCAGGTATTATCCTAAATGCAGTTTTCCCCGGCAAGGACTTTGACTT
>CALZMC010000125.1 GCA_945788455.1 uncultured Clostridia bacterium | reverse complement strand
ATTCTCCTTATAAGTATTTTAAAACCGAGGACGATGCTTTAGTTTACTATTTGTTTTTCGGCACAAAGCTTGAGATATTAAAGCAGTTTGCCTCTCTTTGCGGAAAACAGCCCTTGCCTCCTAAATGGAGCTTTGACTATAATGCCAGCACAATGGCATATACCGATGCCGAAAAATCTGAGGAAAAAATGAATGACTTTTTGGCTAAGGTTAAGGATTTGGATTTGAGCTGTCAAGGCTTTTATCTTTCATCAGGCTACACCTCAATCGGTGCGCAGAGATATGTGTTTAATTGGAATTATGATAAGTTCCCAAATCCAAAGGAGTTTATTGAACACTTTAAGGATAACGGTATTAACATTATTCCAAATATAAAGCCTGCATTTTTAGACGACCATCCTATGTATGAGGATATAAAGAACGAAGGCTTGTTCGTTAAAAATCCTGACGGTACTCCGTTCGTTACACAGTTTTGGGACGGCTTGGGCAGTTATCTTGATTTTACCAATCCGAGTGCGTTTGAATTTTGGAAATCACAGGTTAAGGAAAAGCTACTTGATAACGGAGTTATTGCTACCTGGAACGATAATAACGAGTTTGATATCAAGGATACGGACGCTCTTGCTTTCGGCTTTGGCACACCTGTTAAGGCCTCAAAAATCAGACCGACTCTGACCTATCTTATGGTGCTTTCTTCGTATAAGGCACAAATGGAGAATAATCCTAATATAAGACCGTTTCTGTCAACGAGGAGCGGTAGTATTGCTGTTCGCCGACTTGCACAAACGTGGTCGGGCGACAACAGAACAGAGTTTAAGGATTTAAGATATTGTCATTATATAGGACTTACAATGTCTCTTTCGGGTATGTATTTCTACGGTCACGATTTGGGCGGATTTTCGCTCGATATGCCGTCAAGAGAATTGCTTTTGCGCTGGATTCAGCACGGACTGTTTGAACCGAGATTTACGATTCATTCTTGGAATGCTGACGGCTCTGCAACAATGCCCTGGAGCTATGATGATATTATCTGTGATGTAAGAAATATCTTTTCTCAAAGAAAACAGCTTTTGCCTTATTTTTATAACTGTGCATATAATGCTGTTGAAAAAGAGGAGCCTGTTAACGCTCCTGTATGGCTCTACTATGATGATGAAAATCTTGATATTAACGCTGATACCTTAATGCTCGGCAGAGATATTCTTGTGTCATTCGTGTTTGACGAAGGCGAAGAAAAAACGAGTGCCTATCTTCCAAAGGGCGATAACTGGTATCTCGGCGATACGCTGTACTATGGCGGCGACACCGTTGAGCTGACTATTCCTGCAAATTCAAGGATGCCGTATTTTGTTCGCAGCGGCTCGGTTATCCCGACTGACGAGGGCGAATATGGATTTAATAAGAGCGAGGATTTAACCTTTACGGTTTATCCCGTTGAGTCAGGCTCGTTTGAAAGTGAGTTTTTTACCGATGACGGCGTTAGCTTTAAGTATCAAAATAATGATTGTGTAAAGCTTAAATTTACGGTTGAGTGTAATGAAAAGGATATTGTTGTAGGATACAGAAATTACGGCAATATTTCGCTAACACCTAATATTAAGCTGTGCACAGCCGACAAAAGAAAATTAGTCATAAAATAAACAGACTGTTACATAAGATTATTGAAAAGGAGGAAATTATATGGGCTCAAAACGAAAGACTATTATTAGAGAATATCACAGTCAAAAGAATGAATATATTGCGCTCGGCGACTTAATTTCTTCAATGCTAAAGGAAGCAGTAAAAAAAGCAAATATTGATACCCTGGCGATAGAGCATAGAGTGAAAAGAGCCTTTGCACAAAGCTTGACCTAAAGGGCGATAAATATTCCTCTATTGATGACATAACCGATGTTCTCGGAGCGAGAATAATATGCTTTTACTGTGATGATGTTGATAAGGTTGCGAATGTGCTTCAGGGTATGTTTGAAATTGATTGGGAAAATTCGGTTGACAGACGCGAGGTGCTAAATCCTGACAGCTTTGGATATTTGTCACTTCACTATATCGCATCATTACCGAAGGACAAGGGCTATCCCGAAAATTTTCTTGATAAAAAATTTGAAATTCAAATCAGGTCTATTCTTCAGCACACTTGGGCAGCCATTAATCACGATTTGGGTTATAAAACACAGGTCGATGTTCCAAGGAGCATTACCCGTGATTTGTCAAAGGTTGCAGGACTTCTTGAGTTTGCAGACGACCAGTTTGTTAATATACGCGACAGAGTTAAGGCTTACGGCGAGGACATCAAAAACAGAATTGCCAACAATGAGGCTGATGATGTACTAATTGACCTTGTTTCTCTGCGTGAGTTTGTTCAGTATAATAAGGATATGATTGCGTTAGTCAATGATATGGCAGGCATTTGTGATGCGAGGGTTAACTTTGTTGAGCCGGGTATTTATGTAAGACAGCTTGCATTTTTGGGCATTAAGACTATCGGCGATTTGGAAACAATGCTCAGCGAGAACAGAGAGCTTGCCTTGGCACTTGCAAGAAAGTCACTCGAAAAGCCCGAAATAGACACTCTTTCAACAAATAACGGATTTCGATTTTTGTGCAGAGCCGAGCTTCTTAATAAAAATTATCCTATCGAAAAAATTGTTGAATTTATCAATCTTTCACTCGATAACGAAAAGCGAGCAGGAAAGCATGCAATGCACCTGATGAAAATTTATAATCAAATTTGTGAGGAACTCTAATGAGCTTGAGCGTTGAAAAGGCACTTGAATATGCAACAAAAAAGCATAGCGGACAAAAGCGAATAGGCGGAGAGGATTATATTACTCATCCTGTTGAGGTGTGTAACATTGTAAAAAAGTGGGGCTATGGCGATGAATACCAGATTACTGCTCTTTTTCACGATTTGCTTGAGGATACCGATGCTACCGAAAACGAAATATTAGCGCTGTCAAACAGCGAGGTTTTAGAGGCAGTAAAGCTTTTGACAAAAAAGAAGCCCTGCAATATGAACTCTTATATTTCAGGAATTAAAAGGAATAAGATTGCTTTTGTTGTTAAGGGTGCCGACAGACTGCATAATATTCGCAGTGCTTATTGTACAAGTCGAAGATTCAGAAAAAAATATGTAAAAGAAACTAACGAGTATTATATCGACTTTACGCCCGAGATTAAGCCTGCGATAGACGAGCTTGAAAAATCATTGGACAGGCAGTAATTGCGAATTAACGCGAATACTCGCATTATTTTATAGAAAATATCAATTTTAGGAGATGAAATATGAAAAAAACATTGAACGGAAAATGGAGCTTTAAAGCAACCGACAGTACCGAGTGGAAGGATGCTTTGGTTCCCGGCTGTAACTATCTTGACCTTATGTCAAATAACGATATTCCCGACCCGTTTGTCGGCCTAAACGAAAAGGATGTTTTATGGGTAGGTCAAAAGGATTGGGAGTACAAGCGTACATTTGAATTGAGCGACAATGAGCTCGGTGCGAATGATATTTTGCTTAATGCAAAAATGCTTGATACAATTTGTGACGTTTACATAAACGA
>CALZMC010000124.1 GCA_945788455.1 uncultured Clostridia bacterium | reverse complement strand
TTACATTTAATCTTTTTAGAAAACAAAATTAAAGGACAGGAATTCCTGCCCTTTGTGTATATCAGTTCGTATTAGTTTTGCCGAGCTTTGCCCATTCCTTTTGGAAATCGGTGTAGTTGTCGGTAAAGTAGAAATCAGCACCGTTGTTGTATGAGAAGAAATAAAAATAATTTGTATCCTCGTGATTAACCACGGCATCAATGTTTTTAACACCGGGATTACAAATCGGACCGCTTGGCAAAGCCTTGCATTTGTATGTGTTGTATGAGAAAACAACCTCATCACTAAATCCGTTTTCTCTAAGCGCATTACCGTAGTCGATGGTAACATCACTTTGGAGCTGTTGACCATTGTCAAGTCTGTTGATGAAAACAGATGCAATCCTTTCGGCAACACCCTCGCCGAGAGTTTCCTTTTCTACAACAGATGCAAGAGTCACGAGCTCATACATAGTCATATTATTGTCGGTGCAGTATGCTCTCCAGCTGTCGCTTATTCTGTCTGCAAAAGCACCGAGCATTGTATCAACGACCTCAAAGGCTGTCATATTTTCTTCAAAATCGTAGGTGGCAGGGAACAAAAAGCCCTCAAGCGGATAAGCGATTGTTGTGCTGTTCGGAATATCGGCGATAAATGAATAGTCATAATCATCTTTATTCTTGCAGGCATTTAGAAAATCATCGGCACTGCATACGCCGTTTTCATCAAGTGTCCTTGCGATTTGAAAAATGTTATATCCCTCGGGAATACAAACCGAAATAGATTGACGGGTAACGACAGGATTTTTCAGCGCCTGCGCGATTTCCTCATAGCTCATACTCGCATTAAGCTCATAGTCGCCGCCGATAATTTCAAATCCGTTATAGTGCCTGTCCATCCAATTACTCCAAACACTATCGTTAACAACAATACCTTTTTTATATAAAATTTGTGAAATGTCATAAAGGTCGCTGCCGTCAGTAATTGTAAGAGTAATTGGCTCCTCGCTGCCTCCCTTGCCGTTAATGTCGTTAGACACATACAGATAGCCGACAACTCCGACTAATACAGCAATAATAACTGCAAATATAATAACGATTGCTTTTAATATATTATTTTTCTTTGTCATAGAAAATCTCCTTTTTTATACTCATTTGTGTATGGACAAGACCTCTGTCGATAATCTCATCGCCGATAATTTCAAAGCCAAGTCGCTCATAAAAGGGAATAGCGTAATTTTGTGCATCGACAAAAACCTCATCAGCACCTAAGCCAAAACCCTTGTCGGTTACGGCGCTAACTAATTTTGCACCGTAGCCCTTGCCGCGACAGGATTTTTTTATCGCAATTCTGCCGATTTTTAAGCCCTTATCTGTTTTTGATATTCTGGCTGTACCGATAGGATTTTCATTCTCATACATCAAGGCAAATGTACTGTTGCTGTCGTATTTATCAAATTCCTCGCCGGCATTTGCGCCCTGCTCATCTGTGAACACCTCGGTGCGAATAGCCTTGACTGTATTAAATTTTTCATCATCATAATTAATAAATATTATTTTAGTCATATTTTACCCGTCAAAGTTTTTTATACTGATATAATACCACAATAAGCTATATCTTGTAAAGAAACAAAAGGCTGTTACGATAATAGAGCCTAACAGTATTCGAACAAAATTGGGTTCGGATACTGTTAGGCTCCTGTAACATCACATTTTATTTATTTGCTATTTTCTTTATTGCCTCAAAGGTTTCGGAGCTAATTATATGTTCTATTCTGCACGCGTCATCGGTTGCAATTTCCTTCGGCACTCCGATATCAACAAGCCAATTTGATAGAGTTGTATGGCGCTCATACATTTTTTCGGCAATTTCCTTACCGCTTGGTAGAAGAGTGATATAGCCGTTAGAGTCAACCTCGATATATCCGTTTTCTCTCAAATTCTTCATAGCGATGCTGACACTTGGCTTTGAAAATTCAAGCTCGTTAGCAATATCAACAGAACGAACACTACCCTTGCTGTTTTTCAGCATTAGTATTGTTTCTAAATAATTTTCAGCAGATTCTTGGATTTTCATTTGCCACACTCCTTTGAATATAAAAAATTATATCATATATTTATATTCTTTTCAAGTTAGTTTTAGCATATAAATTAGCAGTAAAAAAGTTGAAATAGGGTCTTGACAAATGAGTTAGTTAGTGCTAACATATAGTCAGTTAGACGAGACTAACCTATAAATTAGGCTTGATTTAAAGAGAATTTATCTTTTGGAGGAGGGTATTCATTTGACTTTAAGAGATGTAAAGGTTGGAGCATCGTGCAGGGTTAAGCGTGTTAACGGCGAGGGTGCTTTAAAAAGAAGAATTATGGATATGGGTATCACGAAGGGCATAAATATTTTTGTGCGCAAGGTTGCACCGCTCGGGGACCCGATTGAGATTAACGTCAGAAATTATGAGCTCTCACTACGCAAGGCTGATGCCGAGCTTATTGAGGTTGAGGAGTGCTAAGGGCTTGTCCCTTAAATTTTTGAAAATCAGTTAGTCAAGACTAATCCATAGTTAATAAGATTAATGTCATTAACAGAAAGGACAATACATAGATGGGATATAGAATTGCACTTGCAGGAAATCCAAACTGTGGCAAAACGACATTGTTCAATGCTCTGACAGGTTCAAATCAATATGTTGGAAATTGGCCCGGCGTAACGGTTGAGAAAAAAGAGGGCAAGCTGAAAAAATACGACAATGTTGTTGTTGCCGACCTGCCGGGTATATATTCGCTTTCGCCATATACGGTTGAAGAAATTGTTGCAAGAGATTATCTTGTAAATGAGCGCCCCGATGCTATTTTAAATATTGTTGACGGCACAAATATTGAGCGAAATTTATACTTAACAACGCAGTTAATCGAGCTTGGAATTCCTGTTGTTGTCGCTATAAATATGATGGATGTTGTTGAAAAAAACGGCGACAAAATTGACTTTGACGGTCTTTCAAGGCGTCTCGGTGCCGAGGTTGTGGAGATTTCTGCGCTAAAGGGAACAGGCATTAACGAGGCTGCTGATATAGCCGTCGAGGCAGCAAAGGGAGAAGCGATACAGCCAAGGCATATTTATTCAGGCGAGGTAGAGCATGCGCTCGCTCATATTGAAGAGGCTTGTCTTCACGATATTCCTGCTGAGCAACAGCGTTGGTGCGCAGTAAAGATTTTTGAACGAGACGAAAAGGTTTTAGACCTCCTAAATCTACCGAAAAATGTTATCGACCATATCGAAGAAGACATAAAGCTTTGTGAGTATCAGCTTGATGACGAAAGCGCAAGCATTATAATAAATGAAAGATACAATTATATCGAGTCGATTTTAGACAAGGTTTACACAAAAGCAGGAGCAGGAAAGCTATCGGTATCCGACAGGATAGATAAGATTGTTACGAACAGAATTTTAGGTCTGCCCATTTTTGCAGGAATAATGTTTGTTGTCTATTATGTTTCTATGTCAACTGTCGGCGGTTGGGCAAGTGCTTGGGTAACAGATGTGTTGTTCGGCGAGTATGTTCCGAGCATTATCGCGTCAGCGCTTGAGGGCAGGA
>CALZMC010000123.1 GCA_945788455.1 uncultured Clostridia bacterium | reverse complement strand
TTTCGATTAATGCCTATTGGCGTTCCATCATCTTCCGCACGGCGTTGCCAATGCACTTATGATTAATTACGTGCTTGAATTCAATGCTTCAGAGGTTCCGACAAAAATGGGTACATTCAGCCAATATGATTATCCAAAGACTCTTGCAAGATATGCCGAGGTTGCAACTGCGCTTGGTGTTAGCGGCAGAAATGACGAGGCAAAGCTTAAGGGACTGATGAAGAAGATTGATGAGCTGAAGGCTCATTGCGGTATCAAAAAATGCATTAAGGATTACGGCGTTGACGAAAAGGTATTTTTGGATACTCTTGATGAAATGGTTGAGCAGGCATTTGACGACCAATGCACAGGTGCAAACCCAAGATTACCTCTAATGAGTGAAATTAAGGAAATGTACCTAAAGGCATACTATGGCGAATAATTGCCGATTTATATTGATAACGCGATACTACTAATGTATAATTATTATAGGGGGTGTCTTTATGGCAACTATTATTGAAACACAAGAGCATAAAAAGATATATCGTGACGGCGATAAGCTTATAAAGGAATTTGACGAAACATTTACAAAGGCACAGGTCTTAAACGAGGCACTGAATAATGCCAGAGTAGAGGAGACAGGTTTGAATATTCCAAAGCTTCTTGACGTAAAAAAGACAGAAACAGGCTGGGCTATTACAAGAGAGTATATCGAGGGCGAAACTTTTGCCGATATTATGGCAAAAAATCCTGAGAAATTTGACGAATTACTCGAAAAATTTGTTGATATTCAGCTTGAAATTCACTCGAAGAAGTCAAAGCATCTTAATAAGATTAAGGATAAGATGCACGATAAAATCAGCGCGTCAGGCTATGATGCTACTCTTCGCTTTGACCTACACAACAGACTTGAGGGTATGAAAAAGCATACAAAGGTTCTTCACGGCGATTTTTGTCCCGAAAATATTATTGTTACTCCTGACGGCGAGTATTATATCATTGACTGGGCGCATGTAACACAGGGTAATGCATCTGCTGACGCAGCAAGAACATTCCTCATTTTTAACCTTCGCGGTCAAAAGGATGTTGCAGATAAATATCTAAATCTATTCTGTAAGAAGGCTGATATTCCAAAACAGCTCGTTCAGCAGTGGATGCCTATTGTCGCTTGCAGCGAAAGTGTTAAGAATATCGAGTCGGAGAAGGCTCTTCTTGACAGTTGGGTAAATGTATTTGATTTCCAATAATAAAATAAGTTAGAAAGATTAAAGTCCTTTTGGTTATCAACTGAAAGGACTTATTTTTTTAAAATTCTATAATTCGATATAATTTTTTGCATATTTTTGTAAAAATATGAATATATATACATAAATATACACTGCATAACGGCGAATATAGAATATAAATCCGTATATTTTAAAAATATCGTATATATATACATAATCGCTTGACTTTTATGAATAATTGGAGTATAATCCTCATAAAGTGTTAGAGAACACTTATATTTCAATCTGTTATTACAATTTATGGGAGGGCGCATTATGACTTATTCACAAAGAGTTTTAAGCGAATTAAAAGAAAAAAATCCGGACCAGCCGGAATTCATTCAGGCTGCAACAGAGGTACTCGAATCACTTGCACCTGTTGTTGACAATGATCCAAAGTATGAAAAGGCAGGTCTTCTCGAAAGACTCGTAGAGCCTGAAAGACAGATTATGTTTAGAATTCCTTGGGTTGACGATAATGGTGTTGTTCACGTAAATCGTGGCTATCGTGTTCAGTTTAACTCTGCTATCGGTCCATACAAGGGCGGTCTTAGACTTCATCCGTCAGTTAACCTATCAATCATCAAGTTCCTTGGCTTTGAGCAAATCTTTAAGAACAGCTTGACCGGTCTTCCAATCGGCGGTGCAAAGGGTGGCTCTGACTTTGATCCAAAGGGCAAGAGTGATATGGAGGTTATGCGTTTTTGTCAGGCATTTATGAACGAACTATACAAGTATGTAGGTGCTGACGAGGACGTTCCTGCAGGCGATATCGGTACAGGTGCCCGTGAGGTAGGCTATCTCTACGGTCAGTACAAAAAGCTAACTAATCGTTCAGAGGGTGTTCTTACAGGTAAGGGATTAAGCTTCGGTGGTTCACTTGCACGTACAGAGGCAACAGGCTACGGCTTGGTATATATCACACAAGAGCTTTTAAAGGACCACGGCAAGAATATTGCAGGTGCAAAGGTTGCTGTTTCAGGCTCGGGTAACGTTGCTATCTATGCTATGGAGAAGGCAACACAGCTTGGCGCAAAGGTAATTTCATGCTCCGATTCAACAGGCTATGTTATTGACGAAAACGGTATTGACGTTGAGGCTGTAAAGCAAATCAAGGAGATTGACAGAAAGAGAATCAGCGAGTACGTTAAGGATCATCCAACTGCAACATATTGTGAGGGCTCGGTTTGGGATAACGTTATTTGTGATGTTGCTCTTCCTTGTGCTACACAAAACGAAATCCGCAAGGAGCATGCTGAAAGATTATCTGACACAGGCTGTTATGCAGTATGTGAGGGTGCGAATATGCCTACCGATAATGATGCTATTGAGGTATTTCTTGCTAAGGATGTACTGTTCATTCCGGGTAAGGCTTCTAATGCCGGCGGTGTTGCAACATCAGCACTTGAAATGGGTCAAAACTCAATTCGTTCAAGCTGGACATTTGACGAGGTTGACGCAAAGCTAAAGGGTATTATGATTAACATTTACTATCATATGAAGGAGGCTTGCGAACAGTATGATGCAAAGGACAACTTTGTAATCGGCTCAAATATTGCAGGCTTTATGAAGGTAGCAGATGCTATGATGGCTCAGGGTATTGTATAACCCATATATCTAAACCAAAGGACTTGTTCGTTATTGTGAGCAGGTCCTTTTAATATTATTCCAAGATATTGTATTTTTTTCTTTACATTAAAGTATTAATATAATATAATAATTCTTGCATTGTATCCGTGACAAAATCTTTGTCGAACGAGTAGTGCGTTTTTGTGTTGCGCATTGTGAGTTTAGGAACAGTAGCAGAAAGGAAATTGAATATGAAAAAGAACACACAGAAAATTGTAGGTACAGGCATACTTACAGCAATTGTAGTTGTATTACAGCTCGTTGCAAGCACTATTAGGCTCGGACCGTTTTCAATCACTCTTTGTCTTGCTCCAATAGTAGTCGGTGCGGCACTATATGGCGCTCTTTCAGGAGGCTGGTTAGGTTTAAGCTTTGGTGTAGCAGTATTAATTTCAGGCGATGCCGCTGCTTTTTTGGCAATTAATCCACTTGGAACAGTCGTTGTTGTTCTTGCAAAGGGATTGCTTGCAGGTTTGGTTGCAGGCTTATTTTATGCTCTTATTCAAAAAAAGAGCAAGCTTGCAGGAGTTATTGTTGCAGGTGTAGTTTGTCCGTTCGTTAACACGGGCATATTCTTGGCAGGATGCTATATTTTCTTTCAGGATTGGCTTGTAGCCGTGTTTGGAACAACAGGCTTTGCAACTGTCGTTGCAGGTCTTGTTACAGTGAATTTTGCTATTGAGCTTGGTATCAATCTTGCT
>CALZMC010000122.1 GCA_945788455.1 uncultured Clostridia bacterium | reverse complement strand
GGGATAAAAAATTATCCCTTGGTATATCTTAAGTTGAAGCCTTTTCAACCTTGTAAACGGCTTTTGTGGATACCTCTCTTGTCATATTGTTGCCATCTCCACCGCCCCAACCGACAAGTGGCGATATAGCTTTATGAGTACCCGAAACGACAACGACAACATCGCCCTGGCTTCTTTGCTTGGGCTCGAACGTAATACTGCCATGGCTATCTAAATAGGTCTTATCATAAGTAAACGCAATTCTCACAGTAATATTACTTACAGATGAAGGCTTTGAGTTGACTACCTCATTTAAAGCCCTTGTCTCTTGTTCTGTCAAAGGTCTTTCGGCGTCAGCTTTGTCTGTCATTGTCTGTAAATCATACTCACAATAGCCTACATCATAAGGGACTCCCGACTCATTAAGTGCAGTTTCATCATACTCTACACACAGAACTCTGGCTGCATTTCTCGATGCGTTTTCAAGCTGCATTTGATTATAAAATAACCATCCAAAGTCAAGAATTATCGAAATAATAAGCATAAAAACAGGAAGAACCAAAACAAATTCAATCATTGCCTGGCCGTCCTCTTTCTTATTGTATTTTCTTTTTTTGCTTAGCATTAAGGCTTTCACCCCTCATCTCAGGAATGGTAGAAATTTGGGGCAGGATTACCACCCTGCCCCAAACTCTTTAGTCAATTTTTAGTTAGCTTGATTGTTAACTTACCGTTCTAATTATAGATCTGCACCAGCAAGTTGATTGTTAATCTTGTTGTTTAGCTTTTCCTTGTTCATCTTTGATTTAACAAGAAGTAGTACACCAACAAGTACTAAAGCTACAAGAGCAATAATTAGTACGTACTCTAACATACCTTGACCGTTTTCGTCTTTGATGAATCTCATCATAATAAAAATCCTCCTAAGATTTTGAATTTATTAATTAAAATGCGACATCCTCTAAATATTTATTTAGTAATGGAAAGCACATTGTAATTACAGTTCCTATCGAAAGCAAGGGTCCCATCGGAATCAATGTTTTGAGTCCGCCCTTTTTGCTTAACTTTAGATATGCCCAACATATCAATCCTGATATGCCCATAAGAACCATTGCCTGAACATATCCTGTAAAATAGATACATAAACCGATAACGGCACTGTACTTTATATCTCCGCTACCTACCGGAATTCTTAATACACTCGGTACCGTGCAGGCTGCAAATCCAATAAAGAAGCCGAAGCCTGTCATAATCAAGTTTTGGGTTGTATGATTTGTTATCGAATAAAAGGCACAATAAACAGCCTGAATAACAATCATAACCAAAAGCAATGAATTCGGGATTTTCCTTATCAGTGAATCCACAATAGAAATACTGAAAATCGGAATTAAAAGAAATAGATTTCTAACTAACTCATATGTATCGGTAGCAGTCAATGTCATCGTTACGGAAACAATTATTCCTAAAACAACGGCAAAAATCTTAAACGCCAATTTATTTAGAGGTGCTGCTTTTACAGGATCCTCTGTTCTGTTTAGCGTTAACTTTTTTGAAAGCGGAACCGATATAATTCCAAGAAAAGCTCCAAAAACTAATCCGACAATTATTTTTACTAAAACTGAATCTGTAAACATAAATACTCCTCGGACCAATTTACTGAACTGTTTCTATACTCGAATTATAATACAATCACTCACGCATTGCAATATTTTTTGAAAATTTTGTCAAAATATACTAATGAGTAATCAAATTATTAGTTAAAATAGCCAAATAATTTAACAGATTAAAGCGATAGCACAATAAATATAGGACTTTTTTATACATTTTCAATAAAAATATATGCTGATAACTTAGTAAGTTTTCTAAATTATCAGCATTTTTTACATAAAGCTTTTATTATTCTACTGTTGATTTAATTGTATAATCCTTGATTTCGTAAATATCTGCATTGTACATTTCTCGTTTTTGTAAGAAATCCTTATCCATTTTTTCCTTTTTCTTTTCGTTTACATACTTAATTTTTCTTAAATCAAGGTCTGCTTCATAAAACATATACTTTCCGTTGTTAGACGTAGCAGTAGCAAACTGATGAATTAGCTTTTCGTCCTTATATACATCGGCAAATGCAATTTCATCGCTGTCCTCATATAGTGCAAATTCAGCCATTGCGCCGTCATAGCCTGTTCCGCTTTTAAATCCGACAGACATTACACTATTATATATGTCAATCGAATTTGTTTTGTTAATTCTATTCGCAAATGTGACAGAGTATTCCTTTGGAGATGAAATATCCTTTGCAACCATTTGAGTTGACTTGTCTGCTTGAGCATAAATACCGCATTCCTCTAACGCAAGCATCCAGCCGAGCCAACCGTATAATGCCGTGTATCTTTCAACGCTGATAAAGGATGCGTCTTCCTTTAAATTATTTGCAATAGCTTTTGCAAGTGGCATAAATGCATCCTTGTAGGCATTCTCTCTTGCACTTCTTTCGCCGATGACACTAACGCCCTTTGTAAGACCTTGAGCAATATCCAACAATCCTCTAAAGGATGTTGCCAAATCATATTTCTCCTCTGCCTGATACTCAAAAATATCGGCAACCTCAAACTGAACATTAGAAAGTCCAAGCTTTTCGGCAAGCTCTCTTGCGTTATTTACCGCAGACTCGTTGCAATCAACACCGACAACGGTACAGTCGGGATACTGCCTTGCAATAAAGCAGGTAACAATACCGCAGTCACAGCCAATATCGAGTATTTTTCCGCTAAACATTTCCTGTTCGTCAATAATCATATTTCCGAGATGACGAAACAGACCGCTGTCAAAGGCAGCAGAAATACAAAGAGAACCCGTTAGGCTTCTGTTTTTTAGCTCATAAAAAATTTGATTATTTGAATTCAATCCCTGTGCACGAGAATTCAACAGCTCTGCAACCTCGCCTGCATATTTTTTATCTGTTTTGAGTGCAAGATTTGTAATAAATTCATTTGAGCCCTTGTAATATCTAAGCCCAAGCTCCTGCATATAATTATCTACCTGTTCATAAGTAACCATAGTATCACCTTTAAAATAGCCGAACGATTATCAAACAAAATAGAGTCTAATACTCGCTCGGCAATCATTAATCATCTATCATATTATTCAGTATAGCATTACTATACTAAGCTTGCAACCATATCGCCCATTCCGGCAGTATTCACAGTCTCAAGTCCGTCCTCAATAATATCGGGAGTTCTGACCTTTGTCAAGGCAATATCTACTGCCTTTTCGATAGCATCGGCAGCCTCGCTCTCGCCAAGAGAGTAGCGAAGCATCATTGCACCTGAAAGAATTGTTGCAAGCGGGTTAGCCTTGCCCTGACCTGCTATATCAGGCGCAGAGCCGTGAATCGGCTCATACATACCGAATGTGCCCTCTGCAAGTGATGCAGAGGCAAGCATACCGATTGAGCCGGAAATCATTGACGCCTCGTCCGATAGAATGTCGCCGAAAATATTTGATGTAACGATAGTATCAAACTGATTTGGATTTCTAACTAACTGCATAGCACAGTTGTCAACATACATATAAGAAATCTCAACCTCGGGATAATCC
>CALZMC010000121.1 GCA_945788455.1 uncultured Clostridia bacterium | reverse complement strand
CGAGCTTTCCCTTTGTCTGGCCCTCAAACTGAGCCTCTGTCAGCTTAACGGAGATAACAGCTGTGATACCCTCACGAACATCCTCGCCGCTGAATTTTTTATCATTATCCTTTAGAATATTAAATTTCTTTCCGTAATCGTTAAATACTCTCGTCAGCGCTGTCTTAAAGCCTGTCTCGTGAGTACCGCCGTCAATGGTGTTAATATTGTTAGCGAAGGAAAGCAACGTCTCGTTATATGAGTCGGTATAGCACAGCGCAACCTCGGCACTTCTGTCGCCCTTTGTTGTAGATAGGTGGATAACCTCGTCCTGAATAGGATTAAGACCACGGCTTGTGTTAATGTACTCAACGAATGAGCGAATACCGCCCTCATAGCAAAATTCCTCGCTGATTTGCTCCTCCTCGTCATCACTTCTTAAATCAGACAGAGTGATTGAAAGACCTGCATTTAGGAATGCCTGCTCTCTAAGTCTGCGAGCAAGAATATCGTATTCATACTTCGTTGTCTCTTGGAATATATCCTCGTCTGCCTTAAAGCGAATTAACGTTCCGTGTCCGTCAGCATCTCCGATAATATGTAGGTCATTTACGGGAATACCGCGCTCAAATTTTTGGCTGTAAATGTGGCCGTTTTGTGTTACCTCAACCTCAAGCCACTCACTAAGCGCGTTAACAACAGACGAGCCAACGCCGTGAAGACCGCCCGAAACCTTGTAGCCCGAGCCACCGAACTTACCGCCTGCGTGAAGAACGGTAAGAACAACTGTTACGGCAGGAAGACCTGTCTTTTCATTAATACCGGTAGGAATACCACGGCCGTTATCGCGTACCTCAATAATGTCGCCCGGCAAAATTTTACACTCAATATGAGTACAAACACCTGCAAGCGCCTCATCAATAGAGTTATCAACAATTTCATATACAAGATGATGAAGACCGCGAGGACCTGTTGAGCCGATATACATACCCGGTCTCTTTCTAACAGCCTCAAGACCCTCAAGCACCTGAATATCCTTCGCAGAATATTCCTCGGTTACGACTGTGTCGATATCCTCTTCCTCTAAATTTGTCTTAATTTCTTCGCTCATAAAATAAAACTCTCCTTTATAAAGCAACTGAATATGACTTTTCCGCATTTAATAAAAATAATGTTGAAAACATTGTTGCTTCAGTCATTTGCACCTCTTTAATATTGTCGCAGTATTAAGTGGGCAAACATAAATTTTATCCCTGCAAACTATAAAGCTTTTTGGTAGCTCATAATTTACATAAATTACTCTTTTTTCTTTTTCTGCCTTAGTTAGATAATCGCGTGTTGCCTTGTTTACGGTTGATGTATCCATATCAAAAACACCGATAATATCACTTGTACTAATAGCAGTATCTCCTCCGAGATAGATATACATTAAATCAACCCTCCGTTTGAAATATGAAAGGTCTTACCCTGCTTTAGTCTTAAAACAGTATTGGCATCACAGCAGGTTATGAACACCTGCCAATCCTTTATGTGATTTAATATATAATCCTGTCGCGATATATCAAGCTCACTCATAACATCATCAAGAAGTGCAAGCGGTTCGTCCTGTGTCATTTCTCGAAGAAGGCTTGCCTCTGCTAACTTTAGTGCGAGAACGCACGACCTTTGCTGTCCCTGTGAGCCGAATGACCTTGCACTCTTTTCGTTAATAAGAATTTCCATATCATCGCGATGAGGACCTATATTTGTATTACGGTTAAGAATATCGTTGCCCCTGTTATTGTCAAGCGCGAACATAAGCTTTTTTTGAATTTCATCAAGTGTCAAGCCGTCATAATCAAACGCACCCTTCATCACAAGGTTAATTTCCTCCTTGCCTGATGAAAGACCGTCAAAAACATCTTTAGCATAAGGCAAAAGTGCCTCAATATATTTCATTCGCTGAAAAATAATCTTCGCACCGCTCACAGCCAAATTTTTGTCCCAAATATAGAGCATATCATATAGGCTGTTATTTTTTGAAATATCCTTTAATAGCATATTTCGTTGTGCAAGAGCTCGGTTATATTCCTTTAATACGTTTCGATAATTTGATTTTAGCTGACAAAGTGCATTGTCGATAAAACGGCGTCTCTCGAGCGGTCCGTCCTTTATCATAGACAGATGGACAGGCGAAAAAATTACTGCCTTTAGCTCGTCTCCAAGTGATGTTGCACTCTTCTTTTTTACTCCGTTTAGTGTTGCACTACGTCTGTTTTGAATTAAAAGCTCGGCATTTTGCTCTCGTGAATTATTTGAAAATTCAATTTTCAGTCTGCTGTATTCCTCGCCGAACTTAACAAGCTCCTTATCCTTAACACCTCTAAAGCTTTTTGCACCGGTAAAAAGATAAATCGCCTCAATTAAATTTGTTTTTCCCTGAGCATTTTCGCCGTAAATAATATTTACATCATCAAAATCAAGGCTCAGGCTTTCAATGTTTCTGAAATTTTCAATTTTTATTGAATTAATTTTCATATTCTATTTTATAATCTACGCTAAATACGGAAACTGTATCTCCGGCGCGAATTTTTTTGCCTCTTGAGGTACAGACCTCGCCGTTAACCTTAACGATACCGTCTTGAATAAACTGCTTTGCCTGTCCGCCTGTTTCGGCAATACCCTTAAATTTTAAAAATCCGTCAAGCCTGATAAAATCCGTATTAATATATACTGTCTCTTCTCTTCTTTTTGCCGGTCTTACACTAACCCTCATTTTTTAACCTCATTGGTAGAACTAAAAACAAAAATCTGTCATCATTGATAGGCATAATCTTTGCAGGACTGATTGCGCTGTTTAGCTCAATTCTAACCTGGTCTGTATCGGATGCGTGAAGCGCGTCAAGAATAAACTTTGAGTTAAAGCCGATTTCTACTCTGTCGCCGCTAACATTTGCGTGAGTGTAGTCAACAACTCTGCCGAGGCTTGATACAGTTGATACTCTCATTTCATCATTATTAAATAGACAGCGAATAGGATTTTTCTTATCGTTTTCGATAACAGGTAGTGTTCTTTCAATACATTCAATCGCATCATCTGTGTTGATTAAAACTGTTGTTGTAGCAGTTTTTGGAATAGAAACCTTGTAATCAAGAAAATCTCCGTCAAGCAGTCTGCTGATTATACTGTAATTATCAACGTCAAATACAATATGTCTCTTTCCAACACTGATAGAAATGTTTTTGTCGGCATCGCTTCCCATAAGCTTAATTAGCTCTCTAATAGTTTTCTTTGGAACGATAAAGCTAATATCCTCGCCGTCATATTTAACAGTTTCTTTTCTAACGGCAAGTCTAAAGCCGTCAACACCGATAAGTGTCAGCTCGTTTAGTGTCATTTCAAATTTTAGACCTGTATGAACAGGCTTTGCACTTTCGTTATCGGCAACAGCAAATAATGTTTGTGCAATCATACCCTGAAGCATTTCACAATTTAAAAACAGAGGATAACCGCCCGAAACTGACGGAAGCTCAGGATAATCGTCTGCATCAATACCCATAATGCTATACTGAGCAGCACCGCTGATAATAGAAACAGATGTACCGCTAACGTCAAATGTAA
>CALZMC010000120.1 GCA_945788455.1 uncultured Clostridia bacterium | reverse complement strand
AATTGCACAGCCGACACCACCGCCAAGGACTATTCCGCCGATTAGGAATGCCCACCACATCGGATACTTTGGCTGCTCCTCTTCTTCAGTTTCCGGCTCGACCGGTCGCTCAACTACTGTTGTGTTGACCTTTTGCTTTTTGGTGTAGCTTTTGCCGAACTCGTCTTCATAGGTAATGGTTACTGTACCCTCTGTATCGCCAAGCTCTTTGCCAACTCTTAAATTAGCTGATGCTGAGCCTTGCTCACCTGCTGCGATTTCGCCAACAAAGGTTGTTCCACCACTTTCAAGACCTTTAATATCAAAGTAGATTTTGCAATTACGGATATTGCTCTTGCCTGTATTCATAATAGAGATTTCCATTGTAGTTGTGTCATCAGGGTAAACCTTAACAGGTAACTGAACACCGCTGTAATCAAGACCTACCGTTTGCTTAACATTAACTCGGATAATATCGCTATTTGAATATGAGCCGAAGTATTTATCCTCATACTCGCTTGAAATAGTAATTGAATGTTCACCAATTTGAGCAGTTGCAGATGCAGTCAGTTCAAGCTCCCAAGTGTATGTTGAACCTGCATAAATAATGTCAACAAACTTATTGCCTGTGCCAACAGGCTTAATATCGCCACTTTCTTCTGAAATTGAAAGCTTGATATTTTTGATATATTTTGTCTTGCTGTAATTTCTCAGAGTAATAGTAACCTTTGACTTTTCGTTAGGCTTAAGACTACCACTATCCACCTTGAAATCAGTTACCATCAGCCTTGGATTTGATGCGTCTTGTGTAGTCTCTTTTTCTCCTGCGTATGCAGTAAGGGTAAAACCAAAGCACATAATCACAGCAAGAATAATTGTAATTAACCTTTTCATCATAACTCCCTTATGTTTTCAACAATGCTGTTTTTCATTTCTTTACGAACCTTTGACCATAGGTTTATTGAGCAAACGGCAAACAAAAGTATTGTCATTGCGATTGTCACCCAAGGGTTAAAGGATAAATCAATCATCGAAGGATAAAAGATTTTAATGATTTTTGATGTAATAAACAGAACAAGATAAACGCCAAAGCCTATACCTATACCCCAACTAAACATAGAAAGCATTTGAATAATATAGGATTTTACCAAATCTCTTTGGTCAGCACCTACTGCTCTTAATGTACCGATAACTCTTTTGTTTTCACGAATACGGGCAGAAATAGAATTATTTATTACACTTGCACAAATTACAAAGCTGATGATTATTATTGAAATCATTGCTGTCAAAAGTGAGTAATACTGCCTAAGCTGAAATTGATTATAGGAATAGTTTGAATCTACATAGCCATCATACTTTTGAGAGTAAACCTCAAGCTCTTTTTTTATTTCTTCGTCCTTTTCGTCGTCAATTTTCAAATCGGTGTAAAGATAGAGGGATTCGTAGTTAACTCCCTTTTTAAAGCTTTCCATACCTTTTTTTGATGTGACAATGCAAAGGTCGTTATATATACCCACATTCAAATCATCAGCATCATTAGGACTGATAATTGCTCCGATTTTTACCTCTTTACTGTTTTCTATTGTACGGCTGAATGTATCGGTTTTCTCATCGTAATTTTCCTGTTGAACACCAACAGTAATCGTATCGCCTGCTTTGTAACTACTTTCTGCAGTAAGAATAGAAGTGTACCTAAATTGCTTTTTACCTACCTCGTTATCGCATTGAGTATAAACTCCCATACCATTATGATATATATATCCCAAAACCTCTGCCTTTTTGGGAACAACAAGAAATACCTCCTCACCGGAATCAAGCTTTGACATATCAACCTTTCCGTCATAGGCAAAATCATTAATCTTTTCAAGATATTCCTGTTCAACGGCAACAATGTTAGTATCAAGATATTCATTTTTAATGCCAAGCTCTGCTTTTCTTTCATTATAATATCTGTTTGGCTGTCTGTTTCGGATGTTATCTATAAGCTCCTCAGTTGATGACGGCATTCTGTCATCTTGAGAATCAAAAGCATTGTCGTTAATTACCCTGAAGAAATCGTCAACCTTTGGATATTCAAGAACAACATCAATTCTTTTACGACCTGTAACCTCGCTAAAATACGGCATTGAAGCAATATTTTGTTTATCAATTTCCGTAATACCGGTACTATTTGCTATATCAATACTATAATCATAGGGCATAGAGCGAATATCATTCTTAACAATGCTTATTGCAGAAAATCCAAAGCAGGAAAAGATTATTGTAGCACTCAGCATAATGCTTACAGCAGTACGACTGCCGTTATAAAACTTTAGATTTCTTTTTGCAATATGGCTCGGTGCATCAAACTGCTTTTTGGTTTTGATTTTCTTTATCTTTACCTTTCTTGCGTTGCTGACATTTCTTATTGCCTGCATTGGAGAAATTCTTGATGCAACAAAAAGAGGAACAAGCGCCGAAAGCATTACAACAATAATATTCAACACCGCCGCAACAGGCAGGGCAATAATACTTTTTGTCATAATTGCATTTTCGGAAATCAAAGAAAGCAAAATGCGCACAATTATATATGAAAGCGCAATACTTACAGGAACGCAAATTAAGGTTATGATAAACGCTTCTCTACCGAATATTTTAATAATTTGTCTTTTTGTTGTTCCCACGGCACGAAGCATACCGATTTGTTTTTTGCGTTCCTTTAGATTTGTGTTAAAAGCATTTACTATCGCAACACAAGAGGCAAATACAAGAACAAGAATTACAAAAAAGAAATAATCTCCACCCATAAACAAATCATCAAAGGAGCCGAAAATATGGGCTGAATAGTTTGTACCGTTTTCCTGATAATTTTCCGTTATTTGACTAACATATATATAAAATGCTTCTTCATCTCTTCCACCGGAAAAATCTGCATCTATATATGCTGTCAGTTTTTCCTTGCCACCTGGCTCAGTTTGAGTATTATCTGCAACAAAAAAAGCAGGAGTTAAGGTGTCAAAATCATCAGGGTCACTGCTTCGGTACTCAATATTACTCTTTTTATCGGCAAGAATACCAACAAGCTTATATTCCTTTTTAACGGTTTTAAGATAATCTTCACCGTTTTGAACATCAAGCAACAAACTTATAGTATCGCCTATTTTTGCATCCTTATATCCAAGTCGCAAAAGTGCGGATTTTTCGACTGCTATTTCATTTTCCTTTGTCGGCAAAGCACCGTCGATAACGATTTGATACGAAATATCCCTTGCTTTATCGTCAATCCAACAAACACTTGCACCCTGCCTTTTTTCGTTTTTATCCGTATAGGCATAGCCGATTGTATGAGCAAAGCCGAAATCACTTATTAATTCTTTATCAACTGCACCCTGATACTCTTTTTCGCCTAATTGCTCTGAATAAATTATACTTGATTGCTTGCCTCGTTGTTGTGCTCTTTCCTCGTTAGAAGTTTCGGTTGCACTGAACATAAAGAATACAATGCTTGAAGAAAACACCATTGCAAGAATGATGCCGATAATCATTATGGTATATTGCTTTCGGCGTTGCTTTAGATTGCCGAGTGCAAGGGTGTTAATGGTTAATTTCTTTTTCATAGTTACACCTCTGT
>CALZMC010000119.1 GCA_945788455.1 uncultured Clostridia bacterium | reverse complement strand
TGAGTTTGACAGAGATATCTGGAATTTGTTTTATGAAAATATCGAAGCAAAAAGCAGAGAATTTGGAAAACGGATGGATAAAATATCAAAGCTTCGAAGCTGTATTTCGGACAGATGCAAGAATTTTGCAGTTTTTGAAGGCTTTATTGCCAATAGATTTGCAAGGATAAGGAATGCTGATTGTTTTTAGCTTTGTGCATTGCTCAAACGCCGAATTACCGATGCTTTCTACTGTGTTTGAAAAGCGCACGGACTTTAGCTTTTTAGCTTGATAGAAAGCGTAGTCGCCGATTGTTTTTATGCCCTCCGGGATACGTATTGTATTTACATTACTGCAATCAAATGCATAATCACCGACAGCAATTGTTCCCTGCTTAATTTCAACACTGTCAAGTCCCTGAGGAACATTTGTTAACGTGGCTCCCTGATACAGACATCCCTTGTAAACCGTGTAGTCATTGTCATTTGTGTCGGCAATTGTGTATTCCTTTAATGTAGGGATGTTAGGAATATTAACGAAGCCGTTAAACCTTTTACCGATAACAACAGAATTAACATTAATGTTGCTTATGCCGTCCACATTTGCTGTTACGACATCATCATTCAAAACAATATCAACTCCGCTTGTTGATGTGCTTGAACCGTCAAAGGCATTGCTGTTAATGTAGCTTACAGAGCCTGAATATGTAATAGTGTCTAACATTGGGAGATTTGCAAAGGCTCTATTTGAAATTACACGCAAATTTTTTCCGAAGGTTATATTAAACACACTATGACAGTTTTCAAACGCGTTTTGATTAATCGTTTCAACTACATCGGGGATTGTGATTGCTTGAAGACTTGAGCAATTCTTAAAGGCGTAGTCATCAATAGTCGTTGAACCGTATATATACAAAAACTTAAGACTTGTACAACCGCTTGCACAGTTTTTAGGAATTGTTTTTATACCTGTGCCGATAGATAACGATTTTAGACTTTTACATCCCTTAAAGGTTTCGTTGCACATGGTTTTAACGGAGTTTGGAATGGAAATATACTCTAATTTGTCGCAATTTTTGAAGCAGTCATTTATTACTACTACACTATTGCTAATTGTAATTTCTTTTGCTCCGATCGGCGCCAATGATGTTTCAAGCCCCGTTATTCCGTTTGTGATAATGATTTTGTCTGCCTTTGGTGCTTCTTCCAAAACATCGCCGTTTTCATCACGAAAATCACCGGACATCACACAGCTTCCGGAAATGTACAAAGTATTCACATCTTCATAATATGCCCATGTTGCAGCATTTGCGTTTGCAATATCCTCTTTGCTTTGTGCAACGAAGCCGGATTTTGATGCATTGGTATTTATCAGAATACAAGGTATCCCCATTCTGTTTGCATAATCTTCGGCTGTGCTGTTTATATAACACTTAATTGTTGTATGTGTAATTTTGCTTCCGTCTTCTCTGTAACCAATGGCAGCCTTTGAAGGATCGGCTGTATCGTAATATATATCCGCATTTTCCGCATTAATTGTTATGTAACGCAATTGCTCACAATTGCCAAAAGCTGCCGAGCCTACGGTACAGACCCCTGAACCTATAACCGCTTGCGTTAAATATTCGCAATCATAAAATGCCTTGGAACCTATATATGTTATATTATCTCCCAAATCTATTTTACTGATCTTTGCACCAAAAAAGGCTTCATCGCCAATATATGTTAAGCTGTCCGGAAAAGCAGATACTTCGGCAGAATCGTTTTTGAATGCTCCCTTTGGGATAGCAGTTACACCTTCATTAATAGTTATGCCGGTGACATTACCTGAATTTGCAAAAGCATATTCTCCAACAGTGTTGTCTTTGCCGATAATTACGCTTGATAACGGATTGTCATAAAATGCATAATCACCGACGGTAATATTCAAAGAGTCACCGTTAAAGCTCTTAATCTGCTGTTTTTCAAAAGCGTGAGCACCGATATTTTGCAAGGCGGAAATATTAGGCACGCTCTTAATTCCACCGTAATAAAAAGCATAATCTCCGATACTGTTTAGATTTGAGCCTGAGCTGCTGTATTTAATTGTTGAAACATTACAGTTATAAAAAGCATAATCTCCGATATCGGTCATTGAGTTATTTATGCTGATAGAATTAACACTGCAACCGCTAAATGCTCTGTCGCCGATATGCAAAAATCCGGTTTTGAATACAAGACTCGGAAGAACTACACGTTTTTCGTTACAAGCAAAATTATCGGCTACTGCTGTAATTCCGTTACCGATATAGGTTACAAAGCCTGTTGTGCCCTCCTGAGTGATTTGACTGAAGGATATGCTATCACCGGCGCCGTTTTTGAAGGTGTTGGTTAACGTGCCGGTTCCGTCAATATACAATGCCTTTTTGTCTGATTGATAATACCAAATACCACCTTCCCAAGTACCGTATTCATCCTGCGGTCTGTCCTCTATGCTGTAATAATCACTGCGCGCTGTAACACCTGACAAATCATACTCCTGAAGCTGTGGCAGGGTTGTATATTCCACACCTGTACTAATCCTGTATGAAATATCGGTTGAAGTATGCGATGATACATATTCGTTCATTGTTGATGAATCGGCACCGATAACATTTAGCATTTTATCGGAATTAAGTGTATTATCGGCAAACAGATTATTACCTATCCACATACTGTATCTTGGTACAACCAATGCCTTTAGGCTTTTGCATCCTGCAAAGGCATACTCGTTAATTCTGCCGATGTTTTTGCCGAGTATTATCATCTCAAGCCTTGTACAACCGCTAAATGCATAAGAACCAATTGAATTAACATTTTTCGGAACAATAAAGGATGTTATGGGACAGTCTCTGAACAGACTGCTTCCGATAAAAGTAATAGGCTGATCAAGACTCATATTAACTGTTGCAAGACTTGTACAGCCCATAAATGTTTCTGTTCCCAGGTTGGTAACATCTTCATCAACATTTACGGTTGTCAAATTTTTACAATTCTTAAATACGCCTGTACCTATCTTAGTTCTGTTATGCAGGGTTAGGGATTCAATAGTATCGTTGTTCATAAAGGCATAGTCGCCTATGGAAGCTATGCTTTCATTGTCAAAATCAAAAGCAAAATTTGGACAATCTGCAAAAGCATAGCCTTCAATGCTTGTGACCATTGGCATATATACATCAACAAGACCGATACAGCCTTGGAATGCGCCCTCGCCGATATAAGTCACCTTTGGTAAATAAGCGCCTGTTATTCTGCTGCAACCCTTAAAGCCGTTACTGCCCACACCTGTTAAGCTGTTAAGATTTACATTTGTTATGGATGTACAGCCTGCAAAGCAACTGTCACCAAAGCCTTTAACATTTTCCAAATTGATTTCGGATAACGCAGTGCAATTTCTAAAGCAGCTTGCAGAAAGAAAAGTAACCTTTTCTCCTAAAGTAACCTTTTTAAGATTACGGCATCCTGCAAAGGCATAGTCGCCTATGGATTTAATTGTGTTCGGCAGAGTTAATTCCTTTAATCCTGTGCTATCCCGGAACATCCCGGAGCTTAAGGAGGAAATTGAGCCAAAATTGATTGTCTTTAACACAGCAT
>CALZMC010000118.1 GCA_945788455.1 uncultured Clostridia bacterium | reverse complement strand
CAAAGTCGTTTAGCAGCTGGAAGGCTATGTATGACGAGGTTGTTAAGGCAAAGAATATGATTGCTGCAACAACTACGGCAGATGCAGACGGCTTCTATCCCGGTCAATATAAGCCAACCGGAATTAAGACTTATGAGCTAAACGGTGCAAAATATAGGTATCAAACATTTGATTCTTCTACTAAATCAGACCTGCAGGAAGAATTCTATAAAGAACAGGGACAGACAGGCGAGCTAATGAAGAAGAAGCTCAAGGATGTTGATGCTCCCGAGGCTTATGAATCTTATGATGCTGCAAAATCGGTAGTAAAGAGCATTAATGCCGACAAGGCAAAGTATAATCAAGCAGGTATTGACTATATTAACGACACGGTTAATGCTCTTGAGCCTGTTGTTTATGCGGTTCTTGACGAGGCTACAAAGAATGCTTACAAGAGCTGCACAGGTGTAGATTTAACAGGCAGTAAGGTTAAGAATACATCTTGGGCTGAAACCGACCAATATACAGCAAATCTGTTAAACGCAGTCGGCACAATCAGCGCTCCTGATGATACAACAAGAGGAAAATATGTAAACAAATTCAAGACCGAGCTAATCGTTAAGGATGATTTGGGCAACACTCTTGCATCATCAGGCGAAAATACAGAATTCTATGGCACAAACCTAACATTTGATGCAACATCACTCGGTGTTGACCTAAGCGGTTACAATCTGTCAAAGTGGATTGTTGAGCTAAAGGGAGCCGATAACAGCACAATCGGAAAACAAACAATCAGTGGTGCAATCGGTACAGAGATAAACAGAATCATTGATTCAAACATTGTTGTTACAGCAATTTTCACAAAGGATGAGAGTGAAGGCGGTACAGTCTATACATATAAGATTTGTGATGCGTACGGAAAAGAAATCGCTTATGAGTATTCAGCTGAAAAGTACACAAGCGAAAATATTGCGTCACATATAAAAACACAAAGCATTCCGTTCTATGAGATTAAAGGCTGGATATTATCAGAGCCCGATGAAAATAATGTCATTACAGTTAAGCCGGATTTAGTTCCTGTTGGACTATATGAGATTAAGGTTACTGACGGTAATGTAAACGGTTCTCCTTTAGATAACTTTGCCTTTGACTCAAAGGTAACAGTAAATTACGAGGGCAGTGATACATTTGTTGCTTGGGCTGTTAAAAAGTCCGACAGCAGATATCAGATTGCGTCTTACAGCGAGAGCTATACATTCTATGTTGCTGCAAATGAAAGCTATGTTCCTGTTAAAAAGATTGACGGCGTATATAAAGTTGACGGAAAGATTCTTACTGCCGAAATAATCGAATCAAGCGTTGCAAATGATACAGGTAATATTTCTGCCGATAATTTTGTATATCAAAAGCTTGAGAAGAAGGCTCCTTTTGTATCTATTGTTGATGTTCGCAAGGAAAACAACAACAAAAAGGTTCGCGCTTACGTAAGAGTGACCGAGGGCTCAAATGTTGACAACAGCATTAAGAGCTATGGTGTTAAGTTTGCAAAGGGTTCTTATGACAATAAGTCCGGATTCAATTCGGCTGTAAGCTATACAAGAGCAACTAATAATATGCTTTCGACAGGACAGTATTCATACACCTTGACAAGTGCTTCTGCTATAAGCTATAATATTACATATGTTGCTTATGTTGATTATGAGTTTACATATACAGTAGATAAGACTACATCCGATATGGCTTCTGTAAGCACACAAATTTCAGCACGTGATTACTCATCATACGTGCATGCCTAATTTAGGAGGTTAACGAATATGAAAAAATTATATAATTCTCCGGATGCTGAGATTGATATGTTTGAGTTAAGCTCCTCAATTCTAACCCTAAGCGGAGACTTAGGAGGAGGCGATACCGAGGGCAGTTTCGATGCTTTAGGCGGTATTGAAGATATAGGTGTCATAATTGATGTTGTTGACCCGAATGATTTTTAAATAATTTAAGCCTCTTACGAGATTTGTTCAATTTTTCGTAGGAGGCTTTTATAATATATAATTATTGAAAAATAATTATTCTTGTGCTAAACTTGACTATGCAATTCATACTACGGTTCGGATTATTACCGTTACCCTAATAACTAATAATAAAACGGAGGTGATATAAGTGAGAGGATGGATGCCTGTACACGAAAAAATCAAGGTGCCTGTTATGAAGAATTTGCTTTGGGCAGTAAAGATTTTATTTAAGGCTGACAGGAAGTTCTTGATTGCAGGAATACTGACTGAAATTTCAACAGATTTATTCAAGATGTTTATTCAGGGCGTGCTGTTTTTAAAGGTTCTGTTGTCTGTTATTGAGGGCAGCGGCAGCTTTCAGTACTATGTAAAAATGCTTTTTATGTTTTTCGGCATAGGTCTTATTACCGAAATCATCTCTGTTGTCGGAGATTATATCAACAATGTTGGCCAAAAAAAGATATTTAAGGCTATCAACAATATGATTTTTGAAAAGGCATATCAGGTTGATATAAACTGTTATGAGGACCCCGAGTTTTATGACAAGTATCAGCGTGCTACCGACATTTTGACTAATGGCTATTTTTTGATGTTCGCGTGGGATGTTTCTATTGTTATCGGCTCTGCAATCTCATTTATATCTGTTGTGGCGATTGTTACAACCATTGACCCTGTATATTTACTGTTTTTAGTTCCTGTTTTGCTTGTGTTTGTTTTTGAGCTTTTGAGGAGCAAGGTGCTTTATGAAAGAAACCTAAAGATGACAAAAAATGAGCGAATTAAATCATACACCCAACGAACAGTATATCTAAAGGAATTTTCAAAGGACATTAGAACATCAAATATCTTTTCTGTTATTAAGGGCAAGTTTAATAATGCGATTGACAGTAACATTAAGATTATTAAGCAGTACGGACTAAAGCTGTTTATATATAATATGGTTTGTTCGTTCTGTGGCGAGCTTGTTCCGATAGTAGGAACATACGCGTTTTCAGGCTATCAGTTTGTTGTAACAAAAAGTCTTGATGTTGCAGGCTTTTCTGTTGTTCTGTCGTCTATCAACTCTGTAAGACAGGCAACAACAGGTATTGCCGACAGCTTTTCATCGTTATCGGAGGTTGCGCTGTATTTCCAAAACCTGCGTGAATTTTTTGAGTACGAAACAAGTGTTAAGTCGGGCGATATAGTTCCAAATGATTTTGAGAGCCTTGAGCTTAAAAATGTATCGTTTAGGTATCCGAGCGCCGACAAGTATTCATTAGAGAATGTTAGTATAAAAATTAACAAGGGCGAGACTGTTGCCATTGTCGGAATAAACGGTGCGGGAAAGTCAACTCTCGTAAAGCTTCTGCTGAGATTTTATGATGTGACCGAGGGCGAAATTCTTTATAACGGCATCAATATTAAGGAATATAATATTGAGACAATTTTAGTTATGAATAGAAATTACTATGATGAAGTAAGTCCTTATGATTTTTATAGAAGTATTTTTCCTCCTGGTGAGTTAGAAGAGACAGGTAGATTAGAGAAAGGTAAGTATAACGGAATAGCTGTTGAACTTATAAATGATGGTAGTGAAACTAAAGCTAAAAAGTATCTTCTTACT
>CALZMC010000117.1 GCA_945788455.1 uncultured Clostridia bacterium | reverse complement strand
TTCTCGACAGTGGCGTTGATGTTATTACTCTTGGAAACCATAGTCTCAGGCGCAAAGAAATTTATGATTATCTTGACGGCAATAATCCGATTATCAGACCTGCCAATTATCATAAGTCTGCTCCGGGCAAGGGATATATAATTATCGACAGAGGTAGCTTTCAAATCGGTGTTATCAATATTCAGGGCCATATTTTTATTGAGCCTGTTGATAATCCGTTTAATATGATAGATGAGCTGATAAATGAAATCAAGTCGCAGGGAGTTAATATAATCATTGTTGACTACCACGCAGAAACAACAAGCGAAAAAAGAGCTATGGGCTTTTATCTTGACGGAAAAGTTTCTGCTCTTTTCGGCACTCATACCCATGTTCAAACAAACGATAATCAAATTTTGCCGAACGGCACGGGATATATTACCGATTTAGGTATGACGGGACCTTATTACAGTGTTCTCGGAGTTAATCCCGAATGTGTTATAGAAAAGCTGAAAACAGCAATGCCTGTCAGATTTGTAAACGATGACGGCCCTTGCGTATTAGAAGGGTGCTTGTTCGAAATAGACAACAAGACAGGCAAGACAATAAGCACAACATTAATTAGGAGATAACAATGCAAAAAAGATATATTGCGTTTATTTTAGCAATACTTATGCTTGTATCCTGCTTTTCCGGTTGCGGTGGTAACGAGATAAATAACAATGTCGAAACTACTGCTAAGCCGGAGATTACAACTGTAAAGCAATATGACGATAACAGCTTTAAGCTTAGCTATACTCAGGCCGACAGCCTTGACCCCTTTAAGTGTGCAAGCCAAAACAATCAGGTTTTAGCATCACTTGTTTTTGAGCCGCTGTTTGATATAAACGAAAGCTATGAGGCAACTCCGAATATTGCAACAGGATACACCTTTACCGACAGCAAAACCTTAAAGGTTGATATAAATACAAATCTAAAATTTTCAAACGGAAGGTCAATCACTATTGACGATGTCCTGTATTCTTCAAAGGCTGCTTTAAAGTCAAAGGCATATTCAAGTGCCTTGAGCTGTATCAAATCTGTTTATTCAGAGGGTAATTCAATTTATTTTAATTTGAGATATGCAAACCCTTATGCAGTTAATCTTTTGAGCTTTCCTATCGCGTCCTGCAAGGACGATAAGAACGGCTTTCCTGTCGGCAGCGGAAGATACAGATACTCAAAAAAGGACGGAGACACAGTTTTAACGGCAAACAAAACTGATGATTTTAATCCTTACTTTACTACTATTTCACTTGTGAATATTGCTGCACAGGATTCTATTGACAATGCCGTAAATATCGGCAACATATCATTCGCCTTTAGAGATATGAGCACAGATACATCAAAGAGATTTTCCTGTAATAAAAAAATGGTGGCTATGAATAATCTTGTATATATAGGCATTAATTCTTATTCGGGAATAACATCTAACAGCAATATAAGAAAAGCGATAAACCTTGCAGTTGACAGAGAGGCCTTGGCAGAAAATGCTTATTCAGGCTATGCAAATCCCGCAACCTCAACATTTAATCCCGACTTTAAGGGTATAGATGAGATAAAGTTGTTTTCTGTGAATGCCGATATTTCATCTGCAAAGCAGGCTGTTTATCAAAGCGGATATGACGACAGCAAGCTGAATATTCGTATTCTTGTTAATAATAATGCAAATAAGGTAGCTGTTGCAAATCTTATAAAATCACAGCTTGAGCTTGTCGGCTTTAGAGTTACTATCGACAGACAAAATCAAAAGAATTATATCAAAAAGATTACTGATACTAATTTTGATATATACATCGGCGAGGTTAAGCTGAGTGATGATATGAGTCTGTATCCGTTCTTTAGCAGTAACGGCGGAGTGAGATACGGTGTGAATGGAAAGAAGTTTACCTGTGACAATCTGTATTTTGGATTTTTATCAGGTAATAACGAATTAGGTAAATTCATTTTGGCCTTTAATGACGAGATGCCTTATGTTCCTCTTATTTACAGAAAAGGAATGCTGTGCTACTCAAAGGCTCTAAATGGCGATATACAAGGCTATAACGGAAATCTGTTTTCTAATATAGACACTTGGAATTATAACTAAAAATATATAGTTGGAGGTAATGCTATGATTAAGCTTGAAAACCCAAACGGTTATATTGAAATAACAAATAATTATTTTGCAAATCTTGTCGGTAGAGCGGCACAAAGCTGCTTTGGTGTTACAGGTATGGTTAACCCGAACACCTACCAAACGATTAAGAATGTTATCAAAAATAAGGTATCGGGTGAAAATTCCGACCAAGGCGTTATTGTAAAAAGTGTAAACGGCGAGCTTTCTATTGATTTGCACATCGCTGTTTCATACGGTGTAAACATCAATGCTATTGTTGATAGTATTGTAAACAAGGTTAGATACACGGTTGAGGAAGCAACAGAGCTGAGAGTATCTAAGGTTAATGTTTATGTTGACGCGTTAAGCAAATAGGATTGATTGGAGAAAAGTATGATTACAGGACAAATGTTTAGAGATTCCATAATCTCTGCTGCAAATAATCTGACAAATAGCCGTCAAGCCGTTGACGCGCTGAATATATTTCCTGTACCTGACGGCGACACGGGTACAAATATGAGTATGACAATTACTGCTGCTGCAAAGGAAATGGCTGCTTTGCCTGACGATTGCACTATTGAGGAGGCGTCAGCTCGTTGTGCGTCTGCTCTTTTGAGAGGTGCCAGAGGTAATTCGGGCGTTATCCTATCACTTATCTTTAGGGGCTTTTCAAAGGGCTTTAAGGGTATCAGCGAGGCAGGAGCGAAGGATATTGCCAATGCCTTTAAGGAGGGCGTTGATGCCGCATACAAGGCTGTAATGAAGCCGACTGAGGGTACTATTCTTACAGTCGTTAGAGAGGCTAAGGATGCCGCTGTTGAAATGGCAAAAATTCAGGACGATCCGTTGGAGGTTGCGTTCGCTGCACTTCAGGCAGGCAAGGAGGCACTTGCCAAGACTCCCGAGCTTTTGCCTGTACTCAAGAAAGCAGGTGTTGTTGACGCAGGCGGTCAAGGCTTAATCCTTGTTTTTGAGGGTATGGAAAGTGTATGGCATAACGGCGTTATTGTTCAGCCGTTAGATGCAAATAACGGTGTTACTCCCGTTTCAACCCCAAGCAAAAAGACTGTTGCTAATGCAAGTGATGATATTGAGTTTGGCTACTGCTCCGAATTCCTTATCGAAAAGTCGGCTGATGCAAAGGAAAAGGACCCGCTAAAGCTTCGTGCATTTCTTGAGTCAATCGGCGACTGCGTTGTTGTAGTTGACGACAGCGACATTATTAAGGTTCACGTTCATTCAAATGAGCCGGGTAATGTTATTCAGGCGGCACTCAAGTTCGGTCAGCTAATTAATATTAAGATTGATAATATGAGATATCAGCACGCAAATGCCGAGGTCGGTGTAAAGGAAGGCGACAAGGTTATTGAGCCTACTGTTTCTGCACCGGAAAATGACTACGGCTTTGTTGCTGTGTGTGCAGGCGATGGACTGAGCGAGCTGTTTAGCGATATCGGTGCCGATGTTGTTGTAAGTGGCGGACA
>CALZMC010000116.1 GCA_945788455.1 uncultured Clostridia bacterium | reverse complement strand
GAGGTTAACGTTAAGATTGTTCACGGTGCTGTCGGTGCCGTAAGCGAGAGTGACGTTATGCTTGCTAACGCATCTAATGCTATTATCGTTGCATTTAACACAACTGTTGACCAAATCGCTGCCGATAGCGCTCATCGTGACGGCATCGAAATTAAGAGCTATGACATTATCTATGATGCTATCGAGGATATCGAGAGAGCTATGAGAGGTATGAGAGCTCCTAAGTACCGTGATGTTGACACAGGCGAGGTTGAGGTTAGAGAGGTTTACAAGATTTCTTCGGCTGGCACTATCGCCGGCTCACTTGTAACATCAGGTAACATTAGACGTGACGGTAAGGTTAGAGTAATCAGAAACGGCAAGGAAATTGCCGATGTTAAGCTTGCTAACCTAAAGAGATTTAAGGATGAGGTTAAAGAGGTTTCATCAGGCTATGAGTGCGGTATCAGCCTTGACGGTTGGGACGATATTCAGGCAGGAGACATTCTTCAAGCCTACATTGTAGAGGAATACAGGGATTAATTTATGGCCGGATTTCATATTGACAGAATATCAGAGGATATAAAAAGAGAAATTATATCTATTATGCGCGAGCTAAAGGACCCACGCATCAGCGGAATGCTGACCGTTGTTAAGGTTGATGTCAGTAATGACCTTAGCTATGCAAAGATATATATTAGTGCTATGGAGGGTATTGAGGTCGCAAAAAGCTCTGTTAAGGGCTTAACAAGTGCTGCCGGCTACATTAGAAAGCAGCTTGGCTCACGACTTCATCTTCGCAAAAGCCCGGAGCTAAAATTTATCGCAGATGACTCAATAGCAAAGGGTATGGATTTGTTTGAGAAAATCAAGGAAATAAGTAATGAGGATTAATGTTGAGCAGTGTGCAAAATTGCTTAAAGATAATGACGACATTTTGATCCTTACACATGCACATCCTGACGGCGACACCTTGGGCTGTGGATTTGCATTGTGTAGGGCTCTAATGAAAATGGGAAAAATCGTATCAGTTATTAACGCTGACGAAATCCCGAAAAAGTACGATTATCTTTATGAGGATATTGCACCGATGATTATTAAGCCTAATTATGTTGTGGCAGTTGATGTCGCTACCGAAACATTGTTAGGCGAACTTAATGGAAAATATCATATTGATTTGTGTATCGACCATCACAGTACGAACACCGAGTACGCGGACAATCTTTTGTTAAATGATGTTCCTGCTGCCTGTCAGATTATTTATGATGTTATCAGGGAGCTTGGTGTTGAGATAGACAGCCGTATGGCAAGCTGTCTTTATACAGGCTTAACGACAGATACGGGATGCTTTAGGTATGCATCTACTACGGCAGACACCTATCGTATTGCGGCTGATTTGATTGAGCTTGGTGCCGATAATGGTAAGATAAACAGAATTATGTTTGAAACAAAGACAAAGACATTCGCAAATCTTGAGCGTCTTGCTCTTGACTCTATGGAATTCTTTGCTGATGACAGAGTTGCTGTTATTACCATTACACAGGAAATGTATGAAAAGACAGGCTCTAACGAGCAGGAGACAGAGGCAATCGCCCCTCTAACAAGACAGGTTGAGGGTGTTGAGGTAGGCATTACCATCAGAGAAAAGGTTGACGGAAGCTGTAAGGCATCTATCAGAACATTCGAAAAGGTTAATGCCGCCGAGCTTGCAAAAATGTTCGGTGGCGGAGGTCATCCTCAGGCTGCAGCATGCAGATTTGATTGCGGTGTTGTTGAGGCAAAAAATCAGCTTGTTGACAAGGTGGAGAGTTTACTTAAATGACAGGCATAATTTGTGTAAATAAGGGTAAGGATATAACATCCTTCGGCGTTGTTGCAAAAATCAGGGGCATTACGCGTGAAAAAAAGGCAGGGCATACAGGTACGCTTGACCCTATGGCGACAGGTGTGCTTCCTGTTATGCTTGGCGGTGCTACGAGATTTTTGGACTTTCTTCCGACAAGCGACAAGGGATACAGAGCAGGCTTTGTTCTTGGAAAAACTACCGATACTCTCGATATTACAGGCAAGGTTACGGCTGAATATGACGTGAATGTCAGAGTAGATGATGTGTGCGCCGTGCTCGAAAAATTCAGGGGCATTATTTCTCAGGTGCCACCGATGTATTCGGCAATTTCAGTTGACGGAAAAAGACTTTATGACCTTGCAAGACAAGGCGTTGAGGTTGAAAGAGAGGCTCGCGAGGTTGAGATAAAAAAGCTTGAGCTTGTCGGCTTTGAGGGGAATGAATATGTGATTGATGTTGTTTGTACAAAGGGTACATACATTCGCTCTCTTATTGACGACATCGGCAGGGCGCTCGGCTGTGGTGCGACTATGACATCACTTGAGCGTACTCTTGCTATGGGATTTTCTTTAGAGGATAGTGTTACACTTGACGAGCTTCAGTACAGAAAGGATAATGACCTTGGCTTTGATGATGTGCTGATAGATTTAGAAAGGATATTTTCGCCTTATGACAGCGTTACTGTTTCGACAGCACAGGCGAAGAGATTTTTTAACGGTGGGGCATTATCGCTTGACAGAATTAGAAAAAATATAACAAACGGTCTTTATCGTGTTTATTCTCCCGATGGTGTGTTTTTAGGTCTCGGAGAGTGCGACACAGAAAGGTGCGAGCTTTTAGTAAAAAGACTTTTGGTTAAAAGAGATTAGTTATGACAAAAACAGAAAGTGAAAAGAGAATAGCTGTTGCGCTGGGCGATTTTGACGGTATGCATCGCGCTCATCAAACGGTTGTAACAGGTGCCGAGGACGCAATAATCTATTGTGTTAACAATAAATTCTCTCTGCTCCAAAAGAGTATTTTTGAGAAACGCTATCCAAATGTGATTTTTGCAGATTTTGACAAAATCAAGAATATGGACGGCGAGGAATTTATTGAGGAGATTTTGCTGAAAAAATTTAATGCCGGTATGATTTTGTGCGGATTTAATTTTAGGTTTGGCAAAATGGCATCATGGTCAGCTATTGATATGCGAAATTATCTTGAGAAAAAAGATGTCTGGGTTAGAATTCTTGAGCATCTTGATTTTGATAACGAGCCTATTTCTTCGACAAGAATACGAAAGGCTGTCGCTGACGGAGAAATTGAAAAAGCGAATGATATGCTCGGATATTCCTACACCTTTGAGAGTGAGGTTATAGAGGGCGACCATAGGGGAAGAACAATCGACTTTCCCACTATTAATCAAAAATATCCGTCTTGCCTGACACCGATTAAATACGGCGTTTATGAGAGCAGAGCGTTCGTTGACGAAAAGGAATATAAGGCATTCACAAATATCGGTATCAGACCTACATACAGAGTAGATGATACCTTGTGTGAAACTCATATTTTTGGCTTTGACGGCGACCTTTACGGCAAGATTATTAGAATTGAGTTAGTGAGATATTTGAGAGAAGAAAAGAAATTTTCATCACTTGAGGAGCTTAAAACGCAGTTAGATTATGATAAAAGCAGTATTATTTGATTTTGACGAAACCTTGCAGGACAGAACAGAGGCATTTGAGAAATATATGGATACGTTTTTCTCTGAATTTTTTCCTAATCTTGACAAGGC
>CALZMC010000115.1 GCA_945788455.1 uncultured Clostridia bacterium | reverse complement strand
CATCGCCGAAATCGCTCGCGCTTACAGTTATCATATCTGTCGGCTCGATTACAGCGCCGAAAACAAAGGCAAAAGCCAACAAAACAGATAATAGCTTTACCACTAAGCCTGACTGCTTCATTGACTTCACTCCTTTAATAATTCAAGTTATGTATTATAGATAATTCCAAGGGCTTACTCTGTTTCCGTTTACACGAACCTCAAAGTGACAATGCGGTCCTGTTGAATTACCTGTGCTACCACTCTTTGCAATAATCTGTCCTGCCGAAACAGTCTGTCCTTGACTAACAAGGATTTGGCTGTTGTGGGCATAAAGTGTTGACAAGCCATCGCCGTGGTCGATTAAAACATAGTAGCCATAGCTGTAATCTAGGTACTTTACGATAATAACTCTACCGCTTGCGGCAGCATAAACATTTGAGCCTGTTGATACAGGAAAATCAATACCGCCGTGATAAGCACCTGACGAATAATTTGGATAGCCTGCTGAAACAGTTCTTGAGTCAGTTGGATAGCGAAGCTGTCCTGAGCCCGAGCCGTAAGAGCCTGCACCTGAAATAGCCTGATTAATTTCGTTTTCAATCTCGCGAATTTGGTCACGGTTAGTTTCAATCAGCTCCATATATTCGCTTTGCTTATTAGAAATTTTTCTCATAAGGGCATTAGCCTCGGCAGCCTGTGCATCAAGCTCGCTCTTAGATGAATTAATTTCATCAATGCTCGACTGAAGCTCCTTTTTGCTTTCCTCAAGCTTGTCCTTATCCTCATTTAGCTCGTTGTTTTTAACCTCAAGCTCCTGCTTTTTCTTCTCAATTTCCTCCATCTTTTTCATAAGGTCATCAAGTATCTTGCTGTCCTGCTGTGATACCGACTTAATCATTTGAGAACGAGTAAGCATTGCACTCATATCTGTACAGGTCAATAGCACCTCAAGATTTGAGGCTGTGCCTGATACATACATAGCACGCAATCTTTGACAATACAGCTCATAGCTCTTGTCAAATTCTGCCTGCTTTTCATCTATTTCCTTTTGATTCTTTTCTATCTCTGCAACAGTTTTGTCGATGTTGTACTGAATAGCATCTATGTCTGCCTGCAGAGAAGCCTTTTCACTCTCAAGAGAATCAATTTTATCCTGTAACAAGCTTATTTTTGACCTAAGTGCGCTCAAGTATTCCTCTGTTTCTGCTTTTTCTTTTGCAAGAGAATCAATTTTATTTTGAGCGCTGTTAATTTCACTTTGTATTCTATCCCTTTCCTCACGAAGCTCTGATGTTGTCTTCGCCTGAGCAGTCAGCCCAAAGGTAAAGGTAGAAAGAATAAAAGCAAAACAAAGAACTAATGATGTAAGCTTTAGTCTTGACTTAAACACCACTAATCTCACTACCTTCCTTATTTAGATACTTGCTCATTGTAACAAGTGAGCCACCAACACCACAGATAATACCTATTAGGATAAATACTCCGAGCATTGGTAATGCATATTCGTTAAAGCTGATAGCCTTTAGACCGTTCATAGAATTCAACAAATCTGCAAACTGTCTTACTGCAAGCTCGTATAATCCCCAAACAAGTCCTAAAGCGAATGTTCCCGAAACAACGCCGAGAATCATACCCTCAATAACAAACGGAAATCGCACGAAGCTGTTAGTTGCGCCGACTGATTTCATAATGCTGATTTCAAGACGTCTGCTGTAAACAGTAAGTCTGATTGTGTTAGAAATAATAAATAGAGAAATTGCAAATAGGATAGCAACAATAACAATAGCAACAACGGAAATTCCGTGTCTGATAGCAACAAGCTTTTGTGCTAAATCCTTATTCTGTCTTACAATCTCAACGTGGTCGAGCTGATTTAGGTCGTCAACCGTGCCGTCAAACTGTGTTAAATCGGCAACGGTAACCTTGTATGCATCCGGAAGAGGAATATCGGAGCTAACCTTTGTGAAGAACTCTGCCTGAGCCTTTTCCATAGTTTCGAGCTGCTCTGCCCACGCATCCTCCTTGGCAACGAATTCAACCTTTTGAATATTGCCGAGAGCGTTAATTTGGTTTTCCATTTCCTTTAGCTCTTCATCGGTTGTATCGTCCTTAACATAAACCATAACAACATTTTCCTGCTCTATCTTTGAAAGAAGCGAGTCAATGTTTAGGAATATCATAGAAGCTGAGCCGATAAGAACAAGACAGCTCATTAGAATTGCAATAGAAGCGATAGACATCATACGGTTTGTCCATACGTTTCTAAAGCCCTCTTTTGTTAAATACTTTAAGCTTGCACCTGTCATTATTCCTCACCTCCTGCATTTTCTGTTTCTTCAGGCTGTGAAACAACATCCTCTAAATTATCAAAAACGTCATCTAAATCAACCTTGTCGATAGCAACATTTTCATCAAAGAAGAACATATCGGTAGCCTTTTCGGGAGACTTGCTCTCAAACTGTGCGTGAGTCGGGTCGGGAGTATCAGACACAACCTCGCCGTTCTTGATAACAATAACTCTGCGCTGGAACGAACGAACAAGGTCATGCTCGTGAGTAACCATAATTACGGTTGTTCCCGCATTATTAATTTTAGTCAAAAGTCCGACAATCTCGTGGCTCATTTCAGGGTCAACGTTACCGGTAGGCTCGTCTGCAACGATAACCTTTGGGTTGTTGACAAGCGCTCTGGCGAGAGATACTCTCTGCTGTTCGCCGCCCGAAAGCTCATTAGGCATACATCTTGCCTTTTGAGATAGACCGACAAGCTGAAGAATATAAGGAACTCTTTTTCTTATATCCTTTTCCTTTGCGCCGATAACTCTCATTGCAAATGCAACATTGTCATAAACCGACATCTTTGGAATAAGACGGAAATCCTGAAAAACAATGCCCATATCGCGTCTGTAATACGGAACCTGCTTTTTCTTTAGTGTTGAAGAATTGTAGTCATTAAATATAATCTCGCCTTCAGTAGGCTTTTCCTCGTGCATAATCAGCTTTAAAAAGGTACTCTTACCGGCACCCGATGAGCCTACGACAAATACAAACTCGCCATCCTCAATTTTGATATTAACATTTGATAGAGCGTGTGTACCGTTACTGCCGTAAACCTTAGAAACGTTTCTAAATTCAATCACAATATCTACCTCTTTATCGGTTGATTTACGACTGATAATAATTCAGTCGCAAAAAATAATATTTTGTCTTATATATAATATAACAAATTATATATAAAATCAAGACCTTTATGTAACTCTTTTGTAAACTGTTTATCACAACTCATCATATATTTTTTCCAAGATTAGAAAAAAATTACAAAATAAAAAATGCACCGTTCGACATTTGTTCTGTCCTCATGGTGCATTTTAATTGTTTTAGCCTATTAATACTTAATTGGGCTCGATGCCAAATACTTGTTAACCATCAAAGCTACCTTGAATACGATAGCATCGTCAAACTCTCTTAAATCAAGACCTGTAAGCTTCTTAATCTTCTCAAGTCTGTAAACCAATGTGTTTCTGTGAACGAATAGCTTTCTTGATGTTTCGGAAACATTTAGGTTATTCTCAAAGAATTTTTGGATAGTAAACAGAGTCTCCTGGTCGAGAGAATCAATTGAG
>CALZMC010000114.1 GCA_945788455.1 uncultured Clostridia bacterium | reverse complement strand
GCAAAGGGTAATGCCGTTATATTTGCTTGGAACCATAGTGAGAAGCTTTTCGACAGCCTCCTTGCCTGTGATGATACGAGGCAGTCCAAAAATCGGCCACGGCGGATCATCGGGATGGATAGCCATTTTTACATCACATTCCTCACAGGTAGGCATAATAGCCTCAAGAAAATATTTTAGGTTTGTCCACAAATCGTCAGCAGTAATGTTCTTATACTTTTCAAACAGCTCCTTAATCTCGCCCATTCTCTCGGTTTCCCAGCCGGGCATAGCGTAGCCGTTTGAGTTGTCGTCTATCTCTCTGAACATATCCTCGGGAGACTTGCCCTCAACCTGCTTTCCGTCATAGCACAGACATGTTGAGCCGTCAGGCAGAGGCATATATAAATCGGTTCTTGTCCAGTCGAAAACAGGCATAAAGTTGTAGCAGATAACCTTAACTCCAACCTTAGCAAGATTTCTGATAGATGTTTTGTAATTCTCTATAAGCTTATCACGAGTAGGAAGACCAAGCTTAATATCCTCGTGAACATTAACACTCTCAATACATTCCATTGTAAGACCTGCAGATGTAATCTCGTCATACATCTTCTGCACATCTTCCATTTCCCAAGCCTCGCCGGCAGGCAGGTAATGCAGTGCGGGAACAACGCCGACTACACCGGGAATTTGCTTTATTTGGTCGAGCGAAACGGTGTCAAGCTTTTCGCCGAACCAACGAAATGTCATTTGCATAATTACTACCTCCATTATTTTTTTACATTATTATTTTATCACAAGAGGTAGCAGCTTTCAAGATAAAAAAATCATTTTCTCCTAATAACATAGGTAAATGTTGCCGTGCATGAATTCTCGTTAATATCATACTTTTCTGTTTTATTTACGATACTAAAGCCGTCAAGCTCCTGCAACTCCTTTTTTGAAAGTCGCTTTTTTGACAATGCCTTTAGCTCATTGTCATTAAGTGTCCTTTTTGTTGATGACAAATATTGCTCCTCAAATACAGTATATCCAATCGGAAGAGCAGTATCCTTAATCGTCAAAAAGCTATTCGATGAAGAAGAAATTTCGCCCTTTTGCCTGTTAATATAAAGCGGAACAGACAGAGCAAAAAACTCAAGGTTATAATACTTTTTTGTGTTTTTTACGAACACGTCACTTTGCTCTCGCGAGACAGTAACACTCAGCTCCCGTCTAAAAACATTTATGCCCTGAAGCTTGTCAAAATCCTTTGGCGGGGTATCGGTTTTTTCGTTTATCTCAACGAGCGCAGTTGTTCCTCGCTTATTTATATGAACCCACGAAAAATCATCAAAGCTACTCATCATATCCCAAGCGATTTTATCTCTGTTTACACTCCCCCACATAACGCCCTGCTTCAGTCCGTTATTCTCTAAAAATGCGTTGACAGTCGCGTTGCTGATTTTTTCATTTCCATTAATTTCAACATTCCACACAAACGAGCCGAAAAATGAAATAAGAACACAAAAGAGCAACATTCCGACAAAAAAGCCGTATCTGTTTTTTAACGGCAAAAGCACGAAGGGCAGTCCTTTTTTGTCAATTATTTTGACAACTCCACCTGTTTTCAGTGCAATGCGGTGGAGCTTTTTATAATTCTTAATATTACAGCTTGCGATTATGTAATCATCACATTTTTGAACATCTCTTATTTCGATAGAATTATTAAAGCATTCGGTTAAAAAATCCTCAACAAATCCGTTTTTATATACAAAATTTACATATCCGAAAATAAGTCTAAAAATATAAATCAACTTAAAAACTCCATATATGCTATGTTGCCCTCGATAATTGCACCCTCTCGGGTAAAGCTGTTAATCCTTAAATCAAAGCCGTTAAACACAATCGTTTGACTGCCGAGACTGACGGCAATTCGCGTATCGCTGTATTCAATAATGCTTTTCAGCCCGTCAACAAGACATTCGTTTCCTGTCATTTCGAGTCTCGGCTTTCCAAAATAATAGTCAAGCTCACTGCTTTTCGCCTTCTTATTAATTTTCACTTTCTTCATAGTATCACCACTAATAAATATGAAAAAATATATGATTTTATGAAAGCAAAAAATAAGGCTACGAAAATAAACCCCATCGTAGCCTTTAATTTATATTATATATTATACATTAATTTCGACATCAACGCCGAGAAGGTCCTTTTCCTTTTCAAGAATCGGAGCAACGGTTTCCTTTAAGAAATCTGCTGTCTGCTGCGGTGCTCTTCCGACAAAGTTAGCAGGCTTTAGAATAGCAAGAATTTCCTCCTTTGTGGTCATAAATGCAGGGTCATTGGCAATTCTGTCAACAAGGTCATTTTGACCTCCCTCAACCTTAACTACTGCGCCGGCAGCCATTGAGTGCTGACGAATTCTCTCGTGAAGCTCCTGTCTGTCGCCACCCTTCTTTACGGCGTCCATCATAATATTCTCGGTAGCCATAAACGGTAGCTCGCTCATTAGACGAGCCTCGATAACCTTTGGATAAACAACAAGTCCCGATGTAACATTGATATACAAATCAAGAATACCGTCAGTAGCTAAAAATGCCTCGGCAACAGATACTCTCTTGTTTGCAGAGTCGTCAAGTGTTCTCTCAAACCACTGTGCCGATGCTGTCCAAGCAGGATTTAGCGCGTCAATCATAACGTATCTTGAAAGTGATGCAATACGCTCTGAACGCATTGGATTTCTCTTATAAGCCATAGCTGATGAGCCAATTTGGTTCTTCTCAAACGGCTCCTCAATTTCCTTTAGATTTTGAAGAAGTCTCAGGTCGTTTGAGAACTTACAGCAGGACTGTGCAATTAAGCCAAGACAGTTGCAAACGATAGTGTCAAGCTTTCTTGCGTATGTTTGTCCGCTGACAGGGAAGCAGGCCTTGAAGCCCATCTTTTCTGCAATTTTTCTGTCAAGCTCCTTACATTTTTCGTGGTCGCCGTCAAACAGCTCTAAAAATGATGCCTGTGTGCCTGTTGTGCCCTTTGAGCCAAGTAGCATTAATGAGTCGATTACGTGGCAAATCTCCTCGTAATCCATAACTAAATCCATTAGCCACAGAGTCGCTCTCTTTCCTACTGTTGTTGGCTGTGCAGGCTGAAAATGAGTAAATCCAAGACATGGCATATCCTTGTACTCGTCTGCAAATTTAGCGACAGATGAGATAGCATTAACGAGCTTTTTCTTTATTAAAAGAAGAGCCTCGCGCATTGTAATAACATCTGTGTTGTCGCCGACATAACAGCTTGTTGCACCCAAGTGAATAATAGGTCTTGCATTCGGGCACTGCTCGCCGTAAGCGTGAACGTGGCTCATTACATCGTGACGGAATTTCTTTTCATACTCCTGAGCAACCTCGTAGTTAATGTTGTCGGCATTAGCCTTTAGCTCCTCGATTTGCTCCTTTGTTACATTTAGTCCAAGCTCATTTTCTGCCTCGGCAAGAGCAATCCACAGCTTTCTCCAGGTCTTAAACTTAAAGTCGGGAGAATAGATATACTGCATTTCCTTTGATGCATAACGAGCATTGAACGGAGAATTATAAGTATTATTTGGCATTAGTTAAGTCCTACTCTCTTCATCATTTCTGCATAAGCGTCTTCTACACCGCCCA
>CALZMC010000113.1 GCA_945788455.1 uncultured Clostridia bacterium | reverse complement strand
TTGCTATCGGTAGTGATGTTATTACTGCCTTTTACAGAATGGAGAGCCTTGAGCTTTGGGCGAAGATTACTATCAATGCAGTAATTCTCGGCGGTAGCTTTGATATTAGCAGAGAGAATATTCAAAAGCTGATTGACCTTAGAGGATATTACAGAGTTACAGGTCGTCATCCGGGCTATAAGCTATTTAACGAGGATGACGAAATGCTACACAAAAAGGAGGACTGATTATGCTAAAGGGTATTCCTAACATTTTATCTCCTGAGTTATTGTGTGCGCTTGACCAAATGGGACACGGAGATGAGCTTGTTATCGCTGACGGAAACTTTCCTTGTCATTCGGTAGGCAAGGACAGTATCGTTATTCGCGCTGACGGTCACGGTGTTCCCGAGATTCTTGATGCAATTTTGCAGGTGCTTCCGCTTGATACATATACCGAAAAGCCTGTGGGACTTATGGAGGTCGTAAAGGGCGACAATGTTGAAACTCCTATTTGGAGCGAGTACGAAAAGATTTTGAGTAAGCACGAGCCTAATCATCACGATATTGAATATATCGAGCGCTTTGCATTTTATGAGAGAGCGAAGGGTGCTTATCTTATTATTTCGACAGGCGAAACAGCTCTTTATGCTAATATTCTGCTGAAAAAAGGAGTGGTCGTTTGAAAACGGTGTTAGCCTTTGATTTCGGTGCTTCATCAGGCAGAGCGACTAAGGCAGTCTTTGACGGCGAAAGAATATCTTATGACGAAATCCATCGTTTTGAAAATATACCTATAAACGAAGACGGTCATATTTTTCATAACGTTGATATGATTTTAGATGAAATTGATATTGCAATAGACAAGGCAGGCGAGGTTGACACACTTGCATTTGATACTTGGGGTGTTGACTACGGTCTTATTGATGAAAACGGAAAGCTTGTTAATATGCCTTATCATTATCGTGATATTAGGACTGATAATGCGCTTGAAACGGCGAATAGCATTATGCCTCAGTCACAGCTTTATCGAAGAACGGGAAATCAGGTAATGCAGATAAACACATTGTTTCAGCTTATCTGTGATAAGAATTTGGATAAGGCAAAGAAGCTACTGTTTATGCCCGATTTGTTCGGCTATCTTTTGACGGGGAATATGGCTTGCGAATACACGATAGCATCAACCTCACAAATGCTGTCTCCTACTGAAAAGCAGTTTGATTTATCGGTGCTTGACAGCTTTAAAATCAGCGAGGAGCTTTTTGCACCGCTGACAAATGCTTCGACTGTTCTTGGCAAGTATAGGGGAATTGATGTTGTTACTGTCGCAGGTCACGATACTCAGTGCGCGGTTGCATCAATGCCTTGTACCGATAGTGATAACACGGCGTTTTTGTCGTGCGGTACTTGGTCGCTTATCGGCTGTGAGCTTGATGAGCCGATTTTAACAGACGAGAGCAACCGTCTTGAGCTATCTAACGAGCTTGGCGCTAACGGCAAGATTAATTACCTAAAAAATATCAGCGGTCTATGGCTTATTCAGGAGCTGAAAAGAGATTTGGCAAGGCGTGGCGAAAGCTACACCTATAATGATTTAGAAATGCTTGCGCGTGAGAGCGAGCCTTTTAGAAGCTTTGTTGACCCCGATGCTCCTGCTCTTTCAAAGCACGGAAACCTAATCGACAAAATTCAGGATTACTGTAAGGATACAAATCAGCCTATTCCAAATACAGTAGGCGAGCTTGTCAGAGCCGTTTATGAAAGCCTTGCACTAAAGTATAGATATGCCTTAACTCAAATCAGCAAATGTACAGGAAAGCATTTTGAGAGGCTATGCCTTTTAGGTGGAGGAACAAAGGATAATTTTCTTTGTGAGCTGACGGCTGACTGTATTGATATGCCTGTTGTTGCAGGTCCTGTTGAGGCAACTGCACTCGGAAATATAATTCTTCAGCTTATTTCTCTCGGCGAGCTTGACAGTGTAGAGCAAGGCAGAGAAATTATACTGAAAACAGAAAAAATCAATCATTATGAGCCAAAACATTCGTCTGAATGGGACGAGGCTTATGAAAGATATGTAAAAATTATAGAAAAAATTTAGGGGGAAAATTTATGTTATATCCAAAAATCGGAATAAGACCTGTTATTGACGGTCGATGGGGTGGCGTTCGTGAGAGCCTTGAGGAGCAGACCATGGGAATGGCTAAGGCCGCAAAGGAGCTTATTGAGACAAAGCTAAGATATCCGGACGGAACACCTGTACAATGCGTTATCAGTAACACAACTATCGGTGGAGGTGCCGAGGCTGCGAAGTGTGCAGAGCAGTTTGCAGGCGAAAATGTTGTCGCAACTCTTTCTGTAACACCTTGCTGGTGCTACGGCTCAGAAACATTTGATATGGACCCTAACACAATTAAGGCTGTTTGGGGCTTTAACGGTACAGAGCGTCCCGGTGCAGTTTATCTTGCAGCAGTAATGGCTGCATTTGCACAAAAGGGACTTCCTGCATTCTCAATTTACGGTCACGATGTTCAGGATATGACAGACACATCTGTTCCTGCCGATGTTGCAGAAAAGATTTTGCGCTTTGCAAAGGCAGCTGTTGCTGTTGGCTGGATGAAGAATAAGTCATATGTTAACCTTGGTGGCGTAGCAATGGGTATTGCAGGCTCATACTGTGATGCAGATATGTTCCAAAAATATTTCGGTATTCGTCCTGAGTGGGTTGATATGACCGAGATTGTTCGCCGTATAACTCTTGAAATTTATGACCACGATGAGTACGAGATTGCGTTAAAGTGGGTTAAGGAGAATTGCAAGGAGGGCTTTGACCTTAACGCAGGCAAGGAGCTTCCTGAAATTATCACAAAATCAAAGGTTGTTCCTGCTGATAAGGATTGGGAATTTGTTACAAAGATGACCATGATTATGCGTGATATTCTTTATGGCAACAAAAAGCTCGACGAGATGGGATGGCACGAGGAGGCACTCGGTAAAAATGCAGTAGCAGGTGGCTTCCAGGGTCAGCGTAACTGGACTGACTGGTTGCCAAACGCAGACTTTACAGAGGCTATTATGGCTTCAACCTTTGACTGGAACGGTAAGAAAATGCCAACTCCGTTTGCAACAGAAAACGACACACTCAACGGTGTTGCAATGATGCTTGGTACTCTTGTTTCTCACTCAGCACCTTGCTTCCACGATGTTCGTACATATTGGAGTCCTGACGCTTGCGAGAGAGTAACAGGCGTTCGTCCACAGGGTCTTGCAAAGGACGGATTTATTCACCTTATCAATTCAGGTGCAACAGCACTTGACGGCTGTGGTGCATCAAAGAATGCTGACGGCGAAGGCTGTATGAAGCCTTTCTGGGAAATGACACAGGATGATATTAAGGCTTGTCTTAATGCAACAGATTGGTGCAGAGCAAACTATGAATACTTCCGTGGTGGTGGATTCTCAAGCCACTTCCGTTGCAGTGCACAGATGCCTGTTACAATGCTTCGTGTTAACATTGTTGACGGCATCGGACCTGTAATGCAGATTGCAGAGGGCTACACAGTTGACCTTCCTGACGAAATTCATACTGTTATTGACAAAAGAACAGACGCTTCTTGGCCAACAACCTGGTTTGTTCCAAGACTTACAGGTGAGGGTGCTTTTAAGGATGTATAT
>CALZMC010000112.1 GCA_945788455.1 uncultured Clostridia bacterium | reverse complement strand
ATATTGCAGGTAAGCCAATGATTTACTGGGTTTATCAACAATGTAAAAAAGTAGATGATTTTGATGAAGTTTATGTAGCTACTGATGATGAATTAATTTTTGCTACATGTAAGGAACTTGGTGTTGAGGTTATTATGACCTCAGATACCCACAGAACAGGAACAGATAGAATAGGAGAGGTTGCAAGAAAAATTCCTGCCGACCTAATTGTCAATATTCAGGGAGATGAACCTTTGATTGAACCTGAAACAATTAGACAAGCAATTCTACCATTCTATGATAATCCTGATTTACAAATCTCAAATCTTATGACAAAAATCAAAGATCCTGTAGATGTTGTTAATTTTACTGTTCCAAAGGTTATAGTAAATAAAGAGAATATAGGAGTATATTTAACTCGTGCAACTGCTCCTTATCCAAAGGGTAGTATAGATTATTCTTATTATAAGCAAGTTTGTGTTTACGGATTTAAGCCCGAAGCATTGAAGTTTTACTGTGACTATGGAATGAAATATGGAAAAGCTCGTGTTGAGGCTATTGAAGATATTGAAATTTTAAGGTTTATAGAAAATGGATACAAAGTTCAATACATAGAAGTAGACAGCGAAACAATTGCCGTTGATACTCAAAATGACCTTGAAAGAGTAAATCAGTATGTGAAAGAACATAATATTACAATTTAGATTAAGGGGCTATTTTATGAAAAAGTCTTTGTATGATTTTAAAGAGAAATTAAATAATGGAGATTGTGTTTACGGACCTTTCATGAAAACAGGGGACCCTATGTTTGTTGAAGCTGCTGGTTTGGCTGGCTTTGATTATGTTATATTAGATACTGAGCATGGCCCTGTTGAAATTGAAAGCCAACAGAATAATGTAAGAGCAGCAGAAGCAAGAAATTTGGTGCCGATTATTCGTCTTAAAGACAAGGCTGAAAACACAATAGGACGAGCATTGGATATTGGTGCATATGGTATTCAGGTTCCGCAGATTTCTACTGCTGAAGAAGCACGAGATGTTGTTAAATATGCAAAGTTCTATCCTTATGGTATGAGGGGCGTTTGTCGATTCGTTAGGGCGGCAGATTATTCTGCAATGGATAGATATGAGTATTTTAAAAGTTCGAAAGATGTTTTAATAATTCTTCAGCTTGAAGGAATTGATGCTATTAAAAATCTTGAAGAAATTCTTGAAGTTGAAGGTATTGATATTCTGTTTATTGGACCATACGATTTGTCTCAATCATTAGGCGTTCCGGGACAAGTAAATAATCCGAAAGTTGTTGAAGCTATGCAGAGTATTGTAGAAAAAGCTAAAACAAAAAATAAGGTTATTGGTTGTTTTGTTGATACATTAGAGGATGTTAAAATGTGGCGTGATTTAGGATTACAGTATCTTAGCTATTCTGTTGATGTTGGTATTTTTTACGAAGCTTGTAAGAGTATTCAAAAACATTGTAAAAATAATTAGTATAAACATCTTTTACTGAAAACACTCCTTTACAAAATTCATAAGAGCTTTGACTATTTAAGATTAACAAAGACCAATTCGAATTGAATTGGTCTTTTATAATGCATTAATACAGCTTAAACAGAAAAATGATTAGGCCGTATAGGAATGATGATGCGATGCCGTAAAGTATTACAGGTCCTGCGATTGAAAACATCTGTGCCGCCGTGCCGAGAACTAATCCCTCGTGCTGAAATTCAAGGGCGGGGGATACAACGCTGTTTGCAAAGCCTGTTATCGGCACGATTGTTCCTGCGCCTGCCTGACGTGCTATTTTGTCGAATACTCCTACTCCTGTTAAAATCGCAGTAATGATAATCAAAATGCTCGATACACCTGCGTTTGCCTGCTTTTCGTTCAGTCCTGCGTTTTGCAGTAAAGTCAAAATAACCTGACCTATCGTACAAACAAGTCCGCCGAATAAAAAGGCTTTTACACAATTCATTATTTTAGGCGAATTTGGACTTGCCTTGTCAACCATCTTACCGTATTCACTCTTGCTTGTTTTCATAAAACCACTCCCGAAATATAGTTTTTTACACTAAAATTGTTTACAATATTATAACAATTATACTATTGACTTTTGTAATTATATTTTGTAATATTGAAATATACTAATTGTAAAGAGAGATGAATTTTATGCATTTAATAGAAGTGCGTGATGTCTATAAAATATATAATCCCGGCGAAAATCAGGTTAATGCGCTTGACGGCGTTTCGTTGACTATTGACGAGGGCGAATTTGTTGCGATTATCGGTCAGTCAGGCTCAGGCAAGTCAACTCTTATGAATATGCTTGGTCTTCTTGACACTCCGACAACAGGCGAATATTATATTAACGGAAATTTAGTTGATGATTTAACTGATGACGAAATGAGTACAATTCGTAACGAGCAGATTGGATTTATTTTCCAAGGCTTTAATTTGATTGCGTCTCTTTCTGCGTTGGAGAATGTTGAACTGCCACTCGTTTATCGAGGTATGGCTAAGGCAGAAAGACGCGAGATTTCCAAGGCAGCGCTTGAGAGAGTAGGTCTCGGTCTACGTATGAATCATTTGCCTGCAGAAATGTCAGGCGGTCAGCAACAGCGTGTTGCCGTTGCAAGAGCTATTGCGGCGCGTCCACCTGTAATTCTTGCCGATGAGCCTACCGGTAACCTTGATACTCGCTCAACAAAAGAGGTTATGGCTATTCTTCACGAGCTAAAGGACGAAGGCAGAACAGTAATCGTTATTACTCACGATAACGAAATTGCAGAAGAAGCCGAGCGTGTTGTCCGTATTCGTGACGGCAGAATTGTGGAGGATTATATAAATCCGGGATATGAGGAAAAGTACGGCAGAGAATCAAAAAAGGACAACAAAAACCCTATTGATGAGGGTTAAGAAACATTGTAAAATCGGCACCTATTTGGTATTCCCATTTAGGTGCCTTTTAATATGTTTTAAAATAATATAATTTATTAAAAAAATAATTTGAAATTTATTATTATATTTGATAATATAATAATATGAAATAACGAGGAGGGAAAAGGATGAATCCAATTCTTTTAACATTAGGTCAAAGCATTGATTCGACTTTTTTGAATTTTGACCTATGGGTATTTAGATTTTTCGGAGAAATGCAGAATGCGTTTTTGACAATCGTTGCAAAAATGTTTACAACATTCGGCGATGAGGCATTTATGGTTCCAATGGTTGTTGTTGGCATTGTAATGTGTTTCTTTAAGAAAACGCGCAAATACGGCTTTTCTATAATTTTCGCTGTGCTTATCGGAACTATTGTAACAAACGTTGTTGCAAAGCCAATGTTCCTTCGTGTAAGACCTTATAACACTTTACAAAATAATCCGATTTGGCCTGAGTTTGAAAAATGGTATGCAGGAGTTGGCTCACTTTCGGAGAGTGACTATTCGTTCCCATCAGGTCATACAACAGGTGCTACCGAGCTTGCTATTGCGATGTTTCTTTGCTTTAGAAGTGACAAAAAGAAAATTGCCTACATATTCCCATTCATCGCGCTATGCACAGCAGGAAGCCGTGTTTATCTAATGGTTCACTATGCAAGTGACGTTTGCGGCGGCTTAATTGTTGGCTGTGTTGCAGGTGTTCTCGGTTATCTGTTAATGAAGCTTGTAATGCTTCTGTTTACAAAA
>CALZMC010000111.1 GCA_945788455.1 uncultured Clostridia bacterium | reverse complement strand
GTTTTTAGTTCATCCCGAATGTACACCTGATGTTGTTGCACTTGCTGATTATGTTGGTTCAACAACAGGCATTATGAATTTTGCAAAGAACAGTGATGCGAAGGAATTTATTATCGGCACGGAAAACAGTATTGTCACACATCTTCAGCTTGAATGTCCCGACAAGTCATTCTATCCTTTGTCAAAGGACTGTATTTGTCACAATATGAAGGCGACTACTCTTGTTGATGTATTAAATTGCTGTAAGGGTACATTTGGCGAAGAAATTGTGCTGAGTGAAGATATTTATACAGGTGCAAAGCGTTGTATTGATGAAATGATAAGGTTGGGTTAAATGAGCAAAAAAGCAATTATCGCTATGAGCGGTGGCGTTGATTCAAGCGTTGCCGCTTTTTTAATGAAAGAAAAGGGCTTTGATTGTATCGGTGCTACAATGAAGCTTTATGACAATGAAGATATAAATATTGATACAGAGAAGACCTGTTGTTCTCTTAGTGATATTGAGGACGCAAGATATGTAGCTGTTAAGTTATCTATGCCGTATTATGTTTTTAACTTTAAGGATAAATTTAAAGAAAAGGTAATTGATAAGTTTATTGAAACTTATGAAAACGGCGGAACTCCAAATCCTTGTATTGAATGTAACAGACATCTAAAATTTGCTAAGCTATTTGAAAGAATGAACGAGCTGAATTTTGACTATATAGTCACAGGTCATTATGCGCGTATTGAGGAAAAGGACGGAAAGTATTTTCTAAAAAAAGCAGTTGACCATTCAAAAGACCAAAGCTATGTTCTTTATTCCTTGACACAGGAACAGCTTTCTCATTTAATTTTGCCCCTCGGCGAATATCAAAAGTGTGAGATTAGAGATATTGCCGAAGCTCAAGGCTTTATTAATGCAAGAAAAAAGGACAGTCAGGATATATGCTTTGTACCTGACGGCGACTACGCAAAATTCATTGAGAGTTATTCAGGCAAGAGCTATCCAAAAGGTAATTTTATTGACAAAAAAGGTAATGTTTTAGGTCAGCATAACGGCATTATTAGATATACTAACGGACAGCGAAAGGGACTCGGTGTTGCTTTTGGAAAGCCTATGTATGTTGCCGATAAGAATATTAAGGATAATACAGTAACCCTTTGTACAAATGATGAATTGTTTTCCTCTGAGCTTATTGCTGAGGATTTTAACTGGATTATTGATGAGCCAAAAAACGAAATTAAGTGTTATGCTCGAGTTAGATATAATATGAAGGAACAGCCTGCTAAAGTGACTGTTCTTGATGACGGTAGGGTAAAGGTTACTTTCGTTGAGCCACAAAGAGCAATTACGCGCGGACAGGCTGTTGTGTTATATAATGACGATTATGTTTTGGGTGGCGGAACGATAATCTAAATTGTGAGTTTATATCAAAATTCTTATTATTTTTTCTTGATATTTACAAAAAATATATAAAATATAACAAATTAGACCGATAAGCTGTGTTGACATTTTATCGGTCTTATTTTATAATGAACTTGTATAATTATAATAAGCATAAGCTTAGGGAGGAAAAATTATGAATATTTTTATGATTGGTGGTACCGGTCTTCTTGGATGTGAAGCTGCAATTCAACTTATCAAGCAGGGCCATAAGGTAACATCTGTTGCTTTACCTCCACTTCCTGAAGGAGCTCCTATTCCTGAGGAAATGGCTATCGAGTTTGGCGACATCAACAAGAGATCAGATGAAGAAATTCTTGAAATGCTAAAGGGAAATGACGTATTCATTTTCGCTGCAGGTGTTGACGAGAGAGTTGAATTCCCGGCTCCTGTTATGGACGCCTACAAGAAATTTAACATTGCACCGCTTGAGAGAATGTTCCCTCTATGTAAGCAGGCAGGCATTAAGAAGGCTGTTGTTTTAGGTTCATATTTCAGCTACCTTGCAAAAATCAGACCTGACATGCAGTGCACACAAAGAAATCCATATATTAAGTCAAGAATTTTACAGGAAGAGGTTTGCGAGAAGTTTGCAGACGATGATTTTGCAGTAACAGTTCTTGAGCTACCTTATATCTTCGGCACACAACCCGGCAGAAGACCTGTATGGACAATTCTAATCGAGCAGATTGCAGGTATGGATAAGCTTCCGTTCACAATGTATCCAAAGGGAGGTACTGCAATGCTTACCTGCCGTCAGGTTGGCGAGGTTATTGCCGGTGCTGCTACTAATGATGATAAGGGTTTCCATGCGTATCCAATCAGTATGTACAATATGAAGTGGAATGAATTCCTTGGCTATGTATATGATGCTCGCGGAATGAAGAACAGAAAGATTGTAGGCATTCCTCCATTCGTTATGAAAATGGGTATGGGCGGTATTGTTAAGGAGTACGCAAAGAAGGGTATTGAGTCAGGTATTGACCCATATCATCTTCCATACATTATGGACTACGATTTGTTCATCAATGCTGATTATGCAAAGAGCTTAGGTGCTACTGAGGACGATATCGTAGAAGCTATTACTGATTCAATTAAGGTTTCAGTTGCTTCTTACAACGGTACAGTTAAGCTTCTTGAAATGAAAGCAGAGTAATTATAATTACATAATTTTTAAGCCGACACATTAATTTGTGTCGGCTTTTTTTAATCTCTTTACTACGGGGAAGGTTAAAATTATTGTGATAATCAGCGTTAATATATCGGCAATAGGTTGTGATAAAGCTATGCCGTTAATTCCTATTATTCTCGGTAAAATCAAAATTAACGGAATATAAAATATGCCTTGACGCGAAAGAGAAAGAATTGTTGACCTTCCTGCAAGCTTTAGTGACTGAGTTAGCATATTTGATGCCGAGCAGTATGATAATACAGGCATCGCAAAGCATTGATATCTCAGCGACTTTACTGCTATTTCGATAACCTTTGGGTCGTCCCTGAATAGAGTAACAAGCTGTGGAGCAAAAATAAATTCAAGAGCAGATGCAATCGTAATAAATATTGTTCCCACTATAATTATAAATTTGTAGCCCTCGTAAACTCTATCATATTTTTTAGCACCGTTATTAAAGCTACATACAGGCTGAAAGCCCTGACCGATGCCAATTACTACTGCAAAGCTGATAAACATTAATCTGTTGAATATGCTCATACCTGCAATAACGTAGTCTCCAAACGGTGCACAAGCAAAGTTTAGGCATATATTTGCAATAGTTTGAATTCCCTGACGCGATAGGGAGGGGAGACCGTTTTTAAATATATCGGTAATTATTCTCACATTTGGCTTGAAAGCATTTATTGAAATTCTTAAATTTTCTCCCTTGCAGGTGCCGATAATCAGGATTATAAATCCAACTGCCTGCCCGATAATTGTGGCAATAGCAGCTCCCTTTACACCGAGATTTAGCTTAAAGATAAACAGTGGGTCAAGCGCAATATTAATAATACTTCCACTGACAATGCCGAACATAGAGTATATCGCACTGCCTTGATATCTTAGCTGATTGTTAAGGACAAATGAGCCAAGTATGAACGGAGAGCCAAGCAGGATATATTTTAAATAACCGCTTGCAGACTCCTTTGTTGTTGCTGTTGCACCAAGCATTACTGACATTTTATCAGAAAACAAAAAACCTAATATTGCTAAAATTATGCCGAAAAAGATTGCAAGAAAGAAAGCTACATTTGAAT
>CALZMC010000110.1 GCA_945788455.1 uncultured Clostridia bacterium | reverse complement strand
TTTGCCGACACCTGTCGGGCCGAGGAAAATAAACGAGCCGATAGGACGCTTTGGATTTTTCAGCCCTGCCCTGCCACGTCTTATTGCTCTTGCAACACTCGAAACAGCCTTATCCTGACCGACAATTCTCTCGTGTAGAATATCCTCAAGATTTAGGAGTCGCTCGCTTTCTTCCTTTGTTATTTGATTTGCGGGAATACCTGTCCAAGCCGACACGACTGACGCAATATCCTCGCTTGTAATCTCTCTAACCTTATGGAAGGAGATATTTTTCCACTTTTCCTTTTCCTCGTCAAGAAGCGTTTTTAGGCTCTTTTCCTTATCACGAATAGTAGCTGCCTGCTCAAAGTTTTGATTTTTAACAGCAGACGCCTTTTCCTCCTGCAAGGATTTAAGCTCCTTTTCCATTGCCTTTAGATTTTCGGGCATTGTGTAGGCATTTAGTCTTACTCTTGATGCCGCCTCGTCAATAAGGTCAATCGCTTTGTCAGGTAAAAATCTGTCGGCAATATATCGTGACGACATTTTTACGGCATTTTCAATAGCATTGTCGCTAATCTTAACCTTATGGTGTGCCTCGTACTTGTCGCGAATACCCTTTAGGATTTCAACAGTTTCCTCCTCGGTTGGCTCGCCGACCGTAACAGGCTGAAATCTACGCTCAAGTGCTGCGTCCTTTTCGATATTCTTTCGGTATTCGTCAATAGTCGTTGCGCCGATTACCTGAATTTCGCCACGTGCAAGTGACGGTTTTAGAATATTAGCCGCGTCAGTTGCACCCTCAGCGGCACCTGCACCCATTATTGTATGAACCTCGTCTATGAACAAAATAACGTCCTTTGCGTTCTTGACCTCGTCCATAGCCTTTTTAATTCGCTCCTCAAAGTCACCGCGATATTTTGTGCCTGCAACCATAGAGGTCAAATCGAGTGCAACAATTTTTTTATTCGCCAAAAGCTCCGGTACCTCGTCCTTAACAATTTTCAGCGCAAGTCCCTCAACTATTGCCGTTTTGCCGACACCGGGCTCGCCGATAAGACAAGGGTTATTTTTTGTTCGCCTTGATAGAATTTGGATTACTCGCTGAATTTCATCATCTCTGCCGATTACAGGGTCAATTTTGCCCTCCTTCGCAATAGCAGTTAAATCCTTGCCGAATTCATCAAGTGTGGGAGTTTTTGACTTTCCTGCTCTGCCCTTTTTTGCGCCTGTCTCATCGCGTGATGGCGCGTTGTTATTGACAGTTTGAACAATCTGTTCAAATAAAAGCTCCTCATCAATGCCCATTGAGTTGATAAACTTTACGGCATAGCTGTCGCCCTCTTGAAGAATAGCAAGCAGTAAATGCTCGGTATCAACAAACGAATGAAGCATACCGCGGGCAATTTGAAAGGCCGTGTCGATTATTCGCTTGCTTCTTGGGGTAAAATCATCAGGAGACAGGCGAGTTTTGTTGCCTACTCCAACATTCGTTTTTATAAAGCTTTCAATATCTTCGAGCGTAACATTTCTGCTTTCCAATACAGAATGTGCAACGCCTCCGTCAACCTTTAACAGTCCAAGTAAAATATGCTCGCTGCCGACATAGTTGTGACCGAAATTTTCGGCAGCCTTAATTGCAAGGTTAAGCACCTCGCTCGCCTTTTGTGTAAAATAATTAAATCTATACATAGTTACACCTCATCATAGGATAGGGTAACAAATATCAATAATTACTCTATCCTATTCTTTCTCTAATATAATTTGCTCTCAATTTATTTGCTTCCTCTTGGGTTAAGCCTTCCTTAGTCGAAGACATAATTGTGGCTGTGCCAAGTGTGAAAAGCATTGAATCAAGTGTAGAAAAATCAATATTCTCATTATTGTCAAAAAGTGATAAAGCAATACCGAGTCTTGCAAGAGTAACAAGGCTAAACAGCTCCTTTGCACTAAGCTGTCTTGCCATCTTCAGTGTGCCGATAGCTCTAAAGATTTTGTCCTCAAAATCATTCTCTGCCATAAGCTCCTGACGAAGTTCGCGCTCCTGCTTTGAAATCTGCTCAATAATTCCGTTAAGGTTATTTATTGTGCTTTCCTCTGTTATGCCGAGACTAATCTCATTAGACAGCTCAAAAAAGCAATCGTCAGCGAATATGCTCTTAATCGAAAAGCCGAGCTTTCCAAGCATATTTTTGAGCGTTGGCATAATGCCCTTTTGGGCAATAGCCGGCAAATGCAAAAGCACAGATGCTTTCATACCCGTACCGAGATTCATTGGATTAGATGTCAAAAATCCGAGCTTGTCATCAAAGGCAATATATAGACTCTTGATAAAAATATCATCGAGTGTATTTGCCATTTGATATGCTTTTTCAAGCTCAAGACCTTCTACTCTTGTTGTCAGTCTTATATGGTCGTCCTCACAAAGCATAACCGACATATCCTCGTCCTTTGAAACAAGAACTGCGCTGTATTGATTATTCTTCGCAAGTCTTGTTGTGATTAGTCCTCGCTCTGCAAGAGAAACCTTTTCTAAGTCGCTGATTTTATCAAGCTCAATCAGGTCAAATTCGCCTGCAAGGTTTGAATTTTGAACTGACGCATAAATCTTTTTACAGACGGATTTTCTCATCTCATTTGTCATTTTGCAGGGAAACGGAATGCTCCTTAGATTTCTTGCAAGACGGATTTTAGATGCCAAGACAATATCATTATTATTGCCCTTTTCGTTGTACCACTTACTCATTTTTGCCCTCCGTCATATCGTTAATTCTGTCTCTTAATGATGCCGCGTCCTCAAATCTTTGGTCCTTTATTGCATCCTTTAGCTCCTGCTTTAACCTGTCAAGCTCGCTGATTTCCTGCTTTGCAGGCTCCTCCTTGATTTCATCATAGGTCACAAATTTTCCGATATGATGAGTGTTGCCGTGAATTTTTGTAATAGACGGTGCAAGCTTTTCAGCAAATCTGTCGTAGCAATCGCTGCATCCAATGTGACCTGTCTTTACGATATCATCGAATGACGAGCCACATACAGAGCACCTATCTACACCTGCAAGCGAATTCATATCGGGAACGCCTGCGCCCAAAAAGTTGCCTAAAAAGCTGTCGCCGAACAATCCCGAAAAGCTCGGCATCTTGAATTCGTCCATAACTCCAAGCTCGCTTGCACACTCACTGCAAAGGTGCATTTCCTGATGATGTCCGTTAATATTCTTCTTAATATGAGTTGTAGCCTCATTTTTATTACAATGTTGACATAGCATAATAAATTCCTCCTATAAATTTTATTCGCGATTTAAATTATATTAACCCAAAATCGTTACGAGCATCTGCTTTAGCTGATTTGCTCTAATAGTGTCCTTGACCTCACTCGGCAAGCCCTTAAAATTAGTATCGCCTACTACCGAAAGCATTAAACTGCTATCGCGGTCGCTAATGATATTTTGATAATTCAGATTATAAATGTGCATACGCGCATTCTTCTCATCAATAGACGAGCCGATAGAATTTATAAGCGACATAATAGAATTATCATTCGTTGCGCGCGTAATCATAATACAGCCACCGCCGCCTCGTCTTGACTCAATAACATAGCCCTGGTCCGAGGTAAAGCGAGAATTGATAACATAGTTAATCTGACTCGGTACACAACCAAGCTGTGCCGCCAAATCGTTACGCTGGATTTGGACTGTCCTCGTGTCATCA
>CALZMC010000109.1 GCA_945788455.1 uncultured Clostridia bacterium | reverse complement strand
AGCTCAAATCTAAAGGCATAAAGCTTGCTGTTGTTACGAACAAGCCACACCAGTCAGCAGTCATTATGCTTGAAAAGCTATTTGGAAAAGGTTATTTTGATTTTATTATCGGTGCCTTTGAGGATAAGCCTAAGAAGCCCGACCCGTATTCTGTAAATATAGCACTTAAGGAGATTGGTTGTAAGCCGAGCGAAGCTATTTATTTTGGAGATAGCGATGTTGATGTTTATACAGCAAAAAACGCGAACATTGAGGCTGTTGCTTGCTCTTGGGGCTTTAGAAGCTTTGAGAGTCTAATGAGCGCATCTCCGTCAGTTATCATTGACCATCCGTCATATATTACAAAGCTTATATAGTGCTATTTTAATATTAAAATTAAAGCCACGGTATTTTGAGCTGTCAAAAACCGTGGCTTTATTATGTATGTATTAATTATTATTTTGTTTTATAAATGACATATTCTTCATTCTCAAACAGCTTTTCGTAATCATCATCGTGTTCAAGCGAGGTGTCAAGATACGGAGTTAAATTCTTTTGAATTATAAAATGAGTAAAATCATATTTATCTATAAAGTCCTTATAGAAAATATGTCCACTCTGTATTTTTTTGCTTTCGGTTAAATAATCAAAATCGTGATTTGCTTCAAGTACGAATGAATCCGCACGAGGGTCGATATAAGTTTTGTAGCCTCTAAATTCAAGATATCCGCCTGTATTAAAGTCATTAAATAAAACCATATCATCTCTGTCTTCATTATCTAAGACGTCAACAGCTTCATCTAAGAGTTGAATGTCAGACAGACCTCTTGAGTTTTCTTTATTATCTGTGTTATTAAATATATCTACTTCATTTACAAAAATAGCAACAAATAATAGTAGTACAATAAAGAAAATAATTTCTCCGCCAACAACGTGGTTGAATTTTTTATCCTTAAATTTTTCTGTGATTTTAAGCTTGAAATCGCTAACAAGTGCTGATGAAACAGTTAGTCCTGCAATCAAGAAATAAGCAAATAGCTTTATGTATCTTAGGCCCATAGCCATTGTTCCCAAAATCAGTAAATGGTATCTTAACGGTACATTGCTTGTGCCTTTTTTCAGCCAATATATATAAAACAGAATTGCTGCTGCAATTAGTGCCAACATTCTTCCGTTACTTAACTCAAGTGTAATCGGAGCCAGCTCCATAATTGATGAGTTGACCTTGTTTCCGATAGAGGTTGTAAAGATAAAGCTCATACCCTTGACGCCGTAAGGAGTTATAAATCCTGTACCAATCATTGAAATTACAGCTATTATCAAAGGTACTATCTTACAGCACGAAAGCTTTTTGCCTTTAATCTTTATAGGAAGAGCGTTTACTAAATATGGCAACATAATAATAAACGGCATAGTCCACATAGAAGCGTGTAAATTAACTTCTAAAACAGACAGTATCGGCAGCGGTATCAGATATTTCCAATTACTGTTTTTTACATAGCTTTCAAGACAGATTAGCTCAATAAGAATAATTGTATAAGTGAATATTTGAGGTCTTGTTACGGTATAGGTTGCCATTTCAACACTTGCACCGATACAAATTAACGCACAAATAAAAGTATTCTTTGATATCATATAAGTCAGCTTATACATTAATGCAACAATCACAATGTACATAATGGCTGACAGCATAATAACACCGACTTCGCCGAACCAAGTAAATATTTTATAGAATATTACACTTGAAAGCCATTGCTGACAGACAATATCCATATTTGTATGGATTGTTAAAAAATCCTTTTCGGGAATACCGTTGTTAAAAATGTATTCGCCGGTTTTGATAATCCAATATGTATCATTATCAAGATGCTTATTGATACTCAGTACAAGAAAAAACGGTGTAAATATCATCAAAAACTTGATAACCTTGTAAGTATCAAAATCCTTTTTTGTAAGACTACTCATTATTATCTCCTCTAATGTTATTTAGCATTTTTACAGTTGTTAGGTGTCTTTCAACCTGTTGTCTTTCCTGCCTTTTTAAGACAGATAGTGTAATTCCCGAATTCAAGGTTAAGAAAGAAAACATCATCATTCCGATAGATACGATAAGAGTAGGAATTCTCGGAACAAGTCCTGTTTTTAAGTATTCAATAAATACAGGAATAAACAATACGAGCGCAATTATCATAAATATTGCAGAGAGCATACTGAAAAAGATAAAAGGCTTAGTGTTTTTGAAAAGAGAAACGATAGTTTTCAAAACCTTTGTGCCGTCCTTAACGGTGTTAAGCTTGCTTTCGCTTCCACTCGGCCTGTCTCTGTAATCAATAGGCGTTTCGTATAATTTAAAATTATTATCAAGTGCAAAAACAGTCATTTCCGTTTCGATTTCGAAGCCCTTTGACATAACAGGGAAGGACTTAACAAAATCATAGCTGAATGCTCTAAGTCCCGTCATAATATCATGAACGTCTGATTTGTAAATAAAGTTAATCAATTTCTTTACAAGTACATTACCGAAATTGTGGAATGCTCTTTTATTTTCCTCAAAATATGTAGAAGATAGACGGTCTCCTATTGCCATATCAGCCTTGCCGCTTAAAACTGCATTTTCAAGTCTTAAGGCGTCCTCGGCGGGATAGGTGTCATCGCCGTCAACAAGAATATAGCAATCAGCCTCAATATCTCTGAACATTGACCTTACAACATTACCTTTTCCTTGCTTGTATTCAAAGCGAAGATTAGCACCGCATTCGAGTGCAATTTCAGCAGTTCTGTCTGTTGAATTATTATCATAAACATATATTTCTGCCCATGGCATAGTTTTTTGAAAGTCTGTTATTACCTTTTTAATCGTTACCTCTTCGTTATAGCAGGGTATTAGTACAGCTGTTTTAGTTTTCACATTACACATCCTCATTTATCACATTATAAAACTATTATAATATAATATATGTCATTTTTCAAGTATAGCATACTTTGTTATTTTTTTATCCATAATTATATATATTCTTTGACATAACAGAACAAATTTGATATTCTGTTTTTATAGAGATTTTTTATTATAGGAGCATTATTATGTTAAAAAAATCATTGATTGCAAAAACGAACGGCAAAGCAAACGAAAGTCAAATTGTTATCATTGATGATGTAAGAATAACTTATTTAACCGATTGCTTAATTCGTGTAGAGGTCGGCGAATTTACTGACCTTGCAAGCCAAACTGTATGGTTTAGAGCATTCAATAGCAGTAAATTTGATGTGTCAAAATCAGGTAATAAAATTATTGTAGAAACAGAAAAGGCTGTGTTTACTGTTAAAAACAAAAAGCCATATTCTGTTTTAATTAAGGATACAAATAAAACCGAGCTGTTTTCAAAACAAAAAAATCTAAAAGGAACCTGTCGTACATTAGACGGAGTATCAGGCTCAACAAGACTAAATGACGGTTTAATTACAAAAAACGGGGCTTTTCTCCTTGATGACAGCAACACAATGCTCCTTGATGAAACAGGTCACTTTGTAATACGAAACGGTGGCAGGGATTACTACTTGTTTGCTTACGGAAAGAATTATCGAGAGACGATTAATGCTTTTTACAAAATCAGCTCTCCTGTTCCTATTATTCCTCGCTATGCCTTAGGTGTGTGGTGGAGTAGATACCACGCCTATACACAGCAGGAATATCTTGATCTAATGGCAGAATT
>CALZMC010000108.1 GCA_945788455.1 uncultured Clostridia bacterium | reverse complement strand
TCAAATGAGGTTTCTATGCCAAAGGGTTTAATCCATCGTTCGAGGATTAAAAAGCTGTTCCATAAGGGCGATCCTGAGCTTGAGGATAAGCTGAATAAAGAATACTTGGTTAAGGAGAAGGTATAATGAAATTTGCAGATTTTCCACAGGCAGTAGTTAATGAAAATGTAGAATATGCCGTTAAGGAAATTACTAATGTAATAAAAAAATACGGACCTCGTGAGTCGGGAGGAGAAAACTGCTATGCTGCCCAAAAGCACATAAAAAAGGAGCTTGACAGCTTTTGTGACGAAACTCATTTTGAAAGCTATAAAATGTCTCCAAAGGCACTTGTTCATTTTACAAAAATAGTGTCTGCTGCAATTATTATTGCAGTCGCTCTGTGCTCAATTTTGACTTTTAAAGGTATAATGACATTCTTTTTGTCACAATGTATTGTTGCAGGTGTAATTGCAGTTAGTTTGTTTGTAACGTTAATGCAATTTGTGTTGTATAAGGAATTTCTTGACCCGCTCTATAAAAAGGTTGAGGCTCATAATCTTATCGGTGTAAGAAAGCCGAGAGGCGAGGTTAAAAGAAGAATTATCATCAGCGGTCATATTGATGCCGCTTATGAGTGGCGTCACATATATTTCGGTAAGGATTCTCCGTTAATGCTCGGCTTGATGTACGGTACTATCGGCGGTGCAGTTATATCCTTTGTTTTAGGTGTAATTACTATTGTTGCTAACTTTGTTGATATGGGCAAGTTCGGCGACTTTATGCTAAATTACAGCTTTTATTTCAATTTCTTTACTGCTTTGATGATGATTACTCTGTTTCTTTTTGTTGATTTCAAGACTATTTCTCCGGGTGCTAATGATAACCTAACAGGTACTTATGCTGCCGTTACTGCCTTGAGAATGCTTGATATGGCAGGTGTTGACTTTGAAAACACAGAAGTTGTTGCTATTATCACCGATGGTGAGGAAGCAGGACTTCGTGGCTGTAAGGCTTGGGCAAGAGACCACTATGACGAGTATGTAAACGGCGGAGTGGAAACTGCTATTCTTTGTGTCGATACTTTAACCGACTATGAATATATGAATGTTTACAAGAAGGATATGTCAGGTATGGTTGACAACAGCAAGGCTCTAAGCGAGCTTGTTATGGAGGCAGGCAAGGAGGCAGGCTGTGATGATATTAAGTTTGCAACTGTTTTCTTCGGCTCAAGTGACGCAGCTGCTTTTTCACAGGCAGGCATTACTGCAACTACTCTTGCAGCAATGGACCCTCATCCTGCTGATTATTATCACAATCGCCGTGATACAGCCGACAGACTTGTTCCGAAAACAATCAAGGCAGGCTTTAATACGGTTATTGCAACAATTCTAAAGTTTGACGAGCAGGGACTCCAAAAATAAAATATTATACAAAAACAGCGAGCATAGGGAATTAGCCTATGCTCGCTGTGTCGATTTTAAAGCTTTTGCAATTAAACAATCATACCCGATTTAATCCAATTTAAAACGCTTTCGTATTCGGCCTTGTAGTTGTCTAATTGCTCTTGATTTGTGTCAACGAATGCCATTAGCTCCTCGTAGTCCTCAAAGTCGAATGTAAAATCCTGCTCAAAATCGTATGTGCTTGAAAACAGATAGTCAAATAAATCCTCGCTTGAAAATTCTTCAAGCATTTTATCGGCAACTATTTCAGTCGTGTAATCGAGTGCATTTTTTACGGTAATGTCGTAGTCGTCATCAACCTCGATTTCGTCATCGTTTTCGCAGTAGGCGATGACATCCTCCTCGCTGATTCCGAGAGTTTGAAAATGCTCTATTGCATCTTCAAAGCTAACCTCGTTTACCTCATCATATATTCTGTAAATAAATTCTCCAATAAGATTTTGCAGTGCAACTGCCTTAAAAACAGCATCTATTTCGTATCCGTCAGTATCTGTAATGACGAATCCTGCCTCATCAAAATTTGCCCACATAAGCTCATAAAAGCATCTGTGCTGTTCTTTATCCTCAAAAATCGCCTCACGAATATATTCACTAATATCCATATTTATACCTCTTTTGCCTTAAAAATTCAGTTCAATATAGTTCGTGATATTATTTTAACTCATATATCCGATATTTTCAATATTGCATTAAAAGAATTTATAAGTTATAATATACTGTGATTGAGGTGTTACAAATGCAATTCGTTATAAAAAGCAAAAATTCATCTGCTGTACTCGGACTTGACGGAGCACAGTTAAATTCACTAAAAAAGAATGATACCGAATATTTGTGGCAGGGAGATGAAAATTACTGGGCAGGTCAGGCACCTGTATGCTTTCCGATAGTCGGTGTTCTTCCTGACGGAAAAGCAAAGGCGTTCGGTAAGACCTGTAATATGAAACGCCACGGCGTTGCACGTATAAATCCGTTTAGAGTCACACATCAATGCAGTAACAGTATTACCTTTACCCAAAACAGTGATGAAAATACAAAGGCTCAATTTCCGTTTGACTATGAGCTTAGTATTAAGTACACCGTTAACGGAGATACTGTTACTAATGAGTATATAATCACAAATACAGGAGACGAAAAATTGCCGTTTGTTATCGGCGGTCATCCTGCATTTAACTGTCCGCTTTGTGAAGGCGAGAGCTTTGAGGATTATAAGGTCGTGTTTGATAAGCCTATTAAAAAGCCTTGTCTTAGACCTAATCACGATACCGGTATTGTTGATGTTGAAAAAAGCTATGACGAAATGCACGGCAGTGATACTCTTTTATTAAGACACGATTTATTTGAAGAAAATGATGCCTTGATTTTTGAGGGCTGTGAGGCTAAAAGTGCTACACTCATCGGACCTAAGGGCAAGGGAATTAAAATTGATTTTCAGGATATGAATAATATTCTTGTTTGGTCTGCTGTCGGTAATGCACCTTTCGTTGCGCTTGAGCCTTGGACAGGTATATCGAATTGCAGTGACGAAAATGAGATTTTTGAAAATAAGCGCGGTATGACTGTTTTAGAGCCCGGCGAAACCATCTCGTTTAAGTTCAAAATTACAATGCTATAATTTTAACAGGTGATATAATGAATTACGGTATGTTTAGGGTTGCATCGGCATCATTAAAGCTAAAGGTCGCTGACCCCGAATACAACAAAAAAGAAATAATAAAAGCAATAGACAAGGCTGTGGACGAGAACGTAAGACTGCTCGTTACACCCGAGCTTTCTGTTACAGGCTACACCTGTGCCGATTTGTTTTTTACAAAATCATTGCAGGATAGTGCAGATAAAGCTCTTTTTGAAATCACACAATATACTGCAGATAAAAACATTATTGTTATTGTTGGCTCTCCTTGTGCTTATCAAGGAAAACTTTATAATTGTGCCTTTGTAATTTCAAATGGAGAGATTATTAAGATTATTCCAAAACAGAATTTGGCAAATTATAATGAATTTTATGAAAAACGTTGGTTTGCAACAATTGACGAGGAAGTGTTTTTGGATAAGTACAATTGTTATATGAATCCAAATAGTCTGGTTTGTGTTTGTGATGATGTTTTTGTTGGTGTTGAGTTATGTGAAGATTTGTGGACAACTGTTCCACCAAGCTCATATCACGCACTTGAAGGCGCAAATATCATTGTTAATTTGTCGGCAAGTGATGAATATGTATCTAAAGCAGATTACAGACGTTCATTAGATTC
>CALZMC010000107.1 GCA_945788455.1 uncultured Clostridia bacterium | reverse complement strand
AGAGCTATTTTGAAGTACATGAAGAGAATTATTAAAGATATGAGATAATTCCAAAGAATCATTAAAGCTTAATGGATCGGCGGATTCTTAAAAAAGTTATAGAAGCAATTTAGATTTTATTTTTTACACATGAAAGGAGAAAAAAGATGGAAGTAAAATATTATGTATGCAATCATTGTGGAAACATTATTGAAATGGTAAAGGATAAGGGCGTGCCGGTAATATGTTGTGGCGAGGCTATGCACGAGTTAAAGGCCGGAGTGACAGATGCTGCTGTCGAGAAGCATGTACCTGTATATACGATAGAAGGCAGTCATGTTCATGTCGTAGTCGGAGAGACAAAACATCCAATGCTTGAAGAGCATTTCATTGAGTGGATTACATTAAATACAAATCAGGGTATTTACAGAAAGCAGCTAACTCCGGGACAGGAGCCGGTAGCAGATTTTTGTCTTTGCGATGGTGAACAGGTAGAAGAAGTATATGCATATTGTAACCTGCATGGATTATGGAAATGCTAAAAGCATTTATGCATATTAAGGTTACAGAACAACACAGTGATGAGGTATAAGATCAAGATGAACAGATTATGGGAATTTTAAAATATCTCACAGAGTGGTTAGTTAATCACATTCTGTATGTTGATGGTCAAATTCCAAAAGGCTGATATAGTAAGAAAGGCTGTTATTTTTTAGAGAGTAGCAGCCTTTTTTATTTTGAATATAAAATATGACACATACACTTGACAATATGCATACATGGATGAAATAGGACATTTCTTCCTAAAAACAGTATGTTTATGGTATACTAGCTAGTAGTAATACAGTTTCGACCTACATTACAGATTATTATGAGAAATTAATGCAAAGGAGTTACAATCAAATGGATAACAATGAAGTAGTAACAGAAGAAGTGGCAGCAGTTGTTGAAAATAATACAGGTATTGAAATAGAGCCTTTATTTGAGGAGCAGGTTGATTTTGATACATTCTCAAAGTCAGACTTCCGTGTTGTAAAGGTAAAAAATTGTGAGGCAGTACCTAAGAGTAAGAAGCTTCTTAGATTTACACTTGATGATGGAACTGAGAATGAGAGAACGATTCTTTCAGGAGTACATGCTTTTTATGAGCCAGAGGAACTTGTTGGAAAGACATTATTGGCAATCGTAAATCTTCCACCACGTTCTATGATGGGAATTGACTCTTGTGGTATGTTACTTTCAGCTATTCACAATGTAAATGGAGAAGAAAAGTTGAATCTTGTAATGTTAGACGATTCAATTCCGGCAGGCGCAAAGCTTTATTGATAAACAAAAATAAAGTATTTGGGCAATTCCAATCGGGATTGCCCATTTTCTAAAATAAACAGAAATACAAATTTGAAGAGAGTAAAAATTATGCGAAGGAAAGATAGAGAGATTACCGACATTGATAAAATCGAGACAATTATTGCGTCAGCAAGATATATGCATTTAGGAATGTTTGACGGTGAATTCCCTTATATTGTACCATTGCATTATGGCTATCAAATGGAAAAGGGAAAGCTGACATTTTATGTGCATTGTGCGAAAAAAGGACACAAGCTGGAGTGCCTCAAAGAAAACAGGAATGTATTTGTAGAAATTGATAGAGGTGAATCTCTTATTACAGCGGATATACCTTGCAAATATGGAGCAGAGTATGAGAGCGTTATGTGTCGAGGTAAAGCAATGATTATTGAAGACATAAAAGAAAAATGTAAAGCGCTGGGTGTTCTTATGAAAGTACAGACCGGCGAAGAACATGAGATCGACGATAAGATGGCAAGTGCAGTAAATGTGGTTAAGATTGACGTTGAATCCTATACTGCCAAAGCTTGTATCAGATAATAGATAACTTGCCCTTTGAGAGAGGAGAAATCTTTTCTCAAAGGTTTTTTTGATTTTACGGATATTCGCAAACTACAAGATAAAGCCAAAACTTCATATACTCTAAGCAAAATAAGATTAAGGTTTTAATTGCAAATTTTCTGAATGAAATCAAATAAGTATAATAAAAAGAATTTATTTACAGTTTTGTTCTTTGACTTGAATAATATATGAAATAGTGCTATAATTCTAACCGTCTCATCGATGATTTTTTTACAAAATAACAAGAAAAAGGGTGGTTACGTGTCAGTAAAGGCAAAAAAGGTGCTAAAAATCATTTTGATTATTCTTCTTGTGGCGGTTTTTATTGTAGGCGGATATGTCGCTTATGTTATGATTGACTATCACAGAATTGAGGACAAGCAAGCGTTGCAAATTAACGACGTTACAAATGAAGCGGCTCTTGTCGATAAAGAGTATAAGGTCATTTCGTACAATATCGGTTTTGCGGCTTATACTCCCGACTTCGGCTTCTTTATGGACGGCGGTACAAAGAGCCGTGCGAACTCCGAGGAGTCTGTTAAGAGTGTAATTGACGGAATCGGCGATTTCCTTAAATCCGAAAACCCCGATATTCTTCTTATCGAGGAGGTAGACAAAAAAGCAACTCGCAGTTATCATTATAACCAAGAGGAAGCGCTTCGAAATAAGCTTGACGGCTACGATTCGGCATTTACGGTAAACTTCGACAGTCCGTATCTTTTCTATCCGATTACAAAGCCTCACGGCAAATCCTATGCGGGTATGATGACAATGTCAAAATTTAATATAGAAAGCGGTTTAAGACGCAGCTTGCCGATTGAAAACGGCTTTATGAAATTCGTTGACCTTGACCGTTGCTATTCCGTTTCGAGAATTACCGTTGAAAACGGCAAAGAGCTTGTGCTTTATACGCTTCATCTCTCGGCATACACCTCCGACGGAACAATCGCAACCGATCAGCTCAAAATGCTTATAAGCGATATGCAGGCGGAATATGAAAAGGGCAATTATTGTATCGCAGGCGGCGACTTCAATAAGGACTTGCTTGGCGATTCGGGCAAGATTTTCGGAATTGACGGCGCTGATTACACTTGGGCACAGCCTGTTGATTCAAAATTGTTTGACGGAACAAATCTCAAAATTGTTGCTCCTTACAATGAAGAAAATCCGATTCCCTCGTGCAGAAATGCCGACGGTCCGTATCACGACAAGCAGTTTGTACTTACTGTTGACGGATTTATAGTTTCCGATAACGTTACCGTTACAAACAGCGATGTTTATGACCTTCAGTTTAAGTATTCTGATCATAACCCCGTATACATGACCTTTAAGCTTAACAAATAATTAAAATAAGGCGGACAGTTCTTTTGAATTGTCCGCTTGGCTTTTGCTTGTAATGTTACTTATTATTGACTTTAATCCGTTAAAAAGATAAAATACTGTTAGTTTGTATTGTGAGGCGGATTTTATGAATATAACAGTATATCTCGGTGCACTTGAGAGTAATGATAAAGCGTTAAAGGATGCGGTTATTGAGCTCGGTAAATGGATAGGAGAAAGCGGTAACGATTTGGTTTACGGCGGCTCCGATTCAGGGCTTATGGGAGTTATCGCAAGCAGCGTTCTTTCGTCGGGCGGTAAGGTAACGGGCGTTGAGCCACAGTTTTTTATTGACGCAGAGCTCCAATATGACGGGCTGACAGAGCTCATCGTAACGAAAGATATGTCAGAGCGAAAAAATAAAATGATTGAATTGGGCGACGCTTTTATCGCTTCCCCGGGCGGCACGGGAACGCTTGAGGAAATTGCGGAAATTAT
>CALZMC010000106.1 GCA_945788455.1 uncultured Clostridia bacterium | reverse complement strand
CGGTAAAAAGTTTAACATACTTAAGGACTCCGACAAGAAGTTTTCCGGTGAGGATGTGCGTGAGGGTATCACCGCAGTTATTTCCGTTAAGCTGACTGAAGCACAGTTTGAGGGACAGACAAAGGGCAAGCTCGGCAACACCGATATTACAGGTCTTGTGTCGTCAATGCTTTATGAAAAGCTGATGACCTATTTTGAGGAAAATCCAAGCGTTGCAAAAACACTTATTAACAAATCACTTGACGCGTCCCGCGCAAGAGAGGCAGCGCGTAAGGCGAGAGAAAATGCGAGAAGAAAATCTCCTCTTGAAAGCAACTCTCTACCGGGCAAGCTTGCCGATTGTACAAGCAAGGAGCCTGAAAAGTGCGAAATTTATATCGTAGAGGGCGACTCTGCGGGAGGCTCTGCAAAGGAAGGCAGAGACAGAGAGCATATGGCTATCCTGCCACTTTGGGGTAAGATGCTAAATGTAGAAAAAGCAAGAGTGGACAAGGTTATTGCAAATGAAAAGCTTGTTCCTATTGTTATGGCACTCGGTACAGGTATCGGCGATGATTTTGATATAAACAAGCTGAGATACCACAAAATTATCATTATGGCCGATGCCGATGTTGACGGTGCTCATATTCGAACACTTCTTTTGACATTCTTCTTTAGATATATGCCTCAGATTATCGAGGACGGATATGTATATCTTGCTCAGCCACCTCTGTTCAAGGTATCAAAGGGCAAAAAATCTGCCTATGCGTTCAGCGATGAGGAAAGAGATGCAAAGATTGAAGAATTCGGCGGCGACTGCGATATTCAGCGATACAAGGGTCTCGGCGAAATGGACCCAGACCAGCTATGGGAGACAACTATGGACCCCGAATTCAGAACAATGCTTCGCGTTACTATCGAGGACGCACAAAGAGCAAGCGAAAACTTTTCTATTCTTATGGGCGACAATGTTGAGCCAAGACGTGAGTTCATAGAAAAGAATGCAAAGTTTGTTGAAAATCTTGATGTATAAGACAGCGTAAATATCTACTTATACAAATATCGGAGGAAGATAAATGGATAACAACGAAATTCGTTATGATAATCAAAAAATTATAGATGTTGAGATAAGTGACGAAATCAGAAAGGCGTTCCTTGACTACTCAATGAGCGTTATCGTATCGCGTGCGCTTCCTGATGTTCGTGACGGACTCAAGCCTGTACACAGAAGAATTCTTTATGCTATGTATGACAACAGCCTATATCCGACAAGCCCGTACCGTAAGTGTGCTACAACTGTCGGCGAAGTGCTCGGTCACTATCATCCGCACGGAGATGCTTCTGTTTATGATGCAATGGTTAGACTTGCACAGCCGTTCTCACTGAGACACCCACTTGTTGACGGTCACGGAAACTTTGGTTCTATTGACGGCGACCCGCCTGCTGCTTATCGTTACACCGAGTCTCGTATGAGCAAGGCTGCAATGAAAATGCTCGAGGACATAAAAAAGGACACCGTTGATTTTGCACCTAACTTTGACGATACAACTAAGGAGCCGGTTGTTTTACCTGCACGTTTTCCAAACCTGCTTGTAAACGGCTCTGACGGTATTGCCGTTGGTATGGCGACAAAAATCCCGCCTCACAATATGAGCGAGGTTGTTGAGGGTATGTGTTGTCTAATCGACAACCCACAGGCAGAGCTTACTGAAATTATGGAGCATATTAAGGGCCCTGATTTTCCGACAGGCGGTATCATTATGGGTACTCGCGGAATTAAGGAGGCTTATGCTACCGGCAGAGGAAAAATCTATGTTCGTGCAAAGGCAGAGATTATAGAAACTCGCGGCGACAGATACAAAATTGTCGTAACAGAAATCCCCTACGGCGTAAAAAAGGCGGCTCTTATCACACGCATTGCAGAGCTTGTTAAGGAAAAGAGACTTGAAGGCGTTGCAGACATTCAGGACTATTCCGACCGTAGAGGTATGCACATTGAGGTTACCGTTAAGAGAGATGCAAATGCACAGGTTGTTCTTAATAATCTATACAAAATGACCGATATGCAGGTAACATTCGGCACAATTTTGCTTGCACTCGATGACGGAGTTCCAAAGGTACTGACACTAAAGGAAATTCTTGAAAAATATATCGCGTTCCAAAAGGATATTGTTAGAAGAAGAACGCAGTTTGATTTGAACAAGGCTCAGGAAAGAGCGCATATTTTAGAGGGACTTGCAAAGGCAATCGACATTGTTGACGAGGTTATTGCAACAATTCGTGCCTGCAAGGGCGGACAGGCTGAGGCAAAGCAGGCTATTATGGACAAGTTCGGCTTTGATGACCCACAGGCGACTGCCATTGTTGCTTACCGTTTAGGTCAGTTAGCAGGTCTTGAAATCGAAAAGATTTTGAACGAGTTAGAGGAATTACACGCAAAAATCAAGGATTTTCTTGATATTCTTGCGAATGAGCAGAGAATTGCCGACATCATCAAGGAGGAGGCTCGCGCTATTGCCGAAAAGCACGGCGATGAGAGAAGAACGGAAATTTCTGCATTCAGCGGAGATGTTGATGACGAGGACTTAATTCCTGTTGAGGAATGCATTTTGACTCTGACCGAAAAGGGATATATGAAGCGCCAGACGGTTGACACCTACAAGGCACAAAACCGCGGTGGCAGAGGCATATCGGGTATGAGCAGACGCGAGGAGGACGTTGCAAAAACTATGTTCGCATGCTCAACTCACGACCAAATTCTTATTTTTACAAACTTTGGTAAGGTATTCAAGATGAAGGGATATGAAATTCCCGAATCATCTCGTACAAGCAAGGGTATGAATGTTGTAAACATTCTTCCGCTTGAAAACGGCGAGCAGGTTTCTGCAATGGTAAAGGTTCCAAAGGAAGAGGAGCGCACAAATCTTTGTATGGTTACAAAGAACGGTATCATTAAGAGAACCGAAATCAGCCAGTACGACCATATCAGAAAAACAGGTATTATCGCTATTAATCTTGACGAGGGCGACGAGCTTTCATGGGTTGAGATTACTGACGGAAATCAAAAGCTAATCGTTGCAACTCATGACGGTATGAGCATCTGCTTTGCAGAAAGTGATGCAAGACTTATCGGCAGAACTGCTCGCGGTGTTAAGGCTATCGAGCTAAAGGACGGCGACTATGTTGTCGGCTTTGCAGTTGTAAGAGAGGGCTATTCACTGCTGACTGTAAGCGAAACAGGCTACGGCAGAAAGAGTAGCTTTGACGATTACAGATTACAAAACCGTGGCGGTAAGGGACTGATTAACTACCATACCGAAAAATACGGCAAGGTTGCTATGATTGCTGTTGTTAACGATGACAATGATGTAATTATGATTAGCTCTGACGCAATTATCATTCGTACACCTGCCGAGCAAATATCTTCATTCCAAAGACCGTCCAAGGGCGTTAAGGTTATGAGAGTAAACGAGGGCGAAAAGGTTGCGACAATTTCTATTGTAGACAGACTTGAGACTGACGAGCTTGACGATGCCGAGAATATCGAGGCAGACGGCGAAAGCGCTGTGGCAGAAGGCCCTGCACCGACAGAGGATACAGAGGAGTAAGCATTATTTTTAGTGCTGATTTGTAAAGGAGTGATGATATGGACAGAGAATCATATAGCATTGACGACATTCTCTCTGAGGTAAAGCGCCGCAGAGCTGAGGAAGAAAATAAAAATTCTAATATTGAGCCTGTTTTTGACGACAGAGCCAAAGA
>CALZMC010000105.1 GCA_945788455.1 uncultured Clostridia bacterium | reverse complement strand
CAGGACAGGTATAGTTATTATTCACAGCAACCTGTGCAAGTGATGAGAGTGCATCAAGCACGGCAAGACCTTTTGCTGTCCTTTGTAATCTCTCTAAATGAGATGCAATTTCATTTCTTACGGCAGAAAAGATTTCGTACTCAAGGCTGACTGCTCTGTCCTTTGCACCGATAACCTTTCCCTCAAGCTCCTTTAATTCCTGTGTTATGTATCTTTCACAGTTAGTCAAAGTCTGCTTTCTTATATAGGTTTCGGGAACAAGCTCCTTATAGGAATTAGTAACCTCAATATAGTAGCCGAATACTTTATTATAGCCGACCTTTAGCTTCGGAATACCCGTAAGCTCGCGTTGCTCCTCTTGAATAGAAGCAATAACGCCGGCGCCGTCCTCTACAATAGTCTTAATTTCGTCAAGCTCCGAATTGTAGCCCTTTCTTATCATTCCGCCCTCGCGAACGGAGAACGGCGGTTCATCAACAATAGAGCTTCCTATCAGCTCTCTGACATCCTCGAGCAAATCAATATCGTTATATATCGACTCAATCAAGGCAGTAGAGCAATTTGAAAGACTTGACTTTATGTTCGGTAATCTTTCAATAGTTGACTGAAGTGCCTTTAGCTCCTTTGCATTAGCAGTGCCGTAGGCAATTCTTGTCATAAGGCGTTCAATATCGTTTACACCCGTAAGCGCGTCTCTAACACTGTCTCGAAGCATAGGATTATCAACAAGCTCGCCTACTGCATTCTGTCTTTTTACAATCTTTGGAATTGACATTAGCGGACGTTCAATCCAAGACCTAATCATTCGCTTGCCCATAGCGGTTTTAGTCTTATCAACAACCCACAAAAGCGAATGCTTTTTTTCGCCTGTCATCATTGATTTTGTAAGCTCAAGATTTCTTCTTGCGCTGATATCTAACTTTAGGTATTGCTCATCATCATAAAAATCAATTTCAGACGGGGCTTCAATATCATTTCTCTTTTGAGTTTCCTTTAGGTAGCCGATTACGGCACCGAGCGCAGAAACACCCGACTTGCTGTGACCGACACCGAGAGAGGAAATTTCCTCTTTCTTTAAGGTTTCGATAATAACGGCACTTGCCTTATCAAAATCAAAGCACTCGTCATCAAGAACCTCTACGTTTGCATTAATTCTTTTTGAAAAATCTTCAACAGATTTTAAATCAAGAACCTTTGAATTAACTAAAATCTCTCTTGGAGAATATGTTGAAAGCTGATTGATAAGCTTGTTTTCGATATCATCTCCGTCAAGAATTGTGATATGAAACTCGCCTGTCGATATATCGGCAAAGCATACGCCCATATCCCTCTCGCCAAAAAATATTGAGCATAAATAATTATTTGTGCCGTCCTCAAGCATATTGCTTTCGATAACGGTACCCGGAGTAATGACTCTTATGACATCTCTTTTAACGAGTCCCTTTGTTGTTGCAGGGTCCTCAACCTGCTCACAAACGGCAACCTTATATCCGCGAGATACAAGCTTTGCAATATAGCTGTCGGCGCTGTGAAAAGGTACACCGCACATCGGCGCTCTTTCCTCTTGACCGCAGTCACGACCTGTCAAAACCAAATCAAGCTCCTGTGCAGCTATTTTTGCATCGTCAAAAAACATCTCATAAAAGTCACCAAGACGGAAGAATAAAATGGTGTCGGAATATTCATTTTTTATTTCAAAATACTGCATCATCATAGGCGATAGCTTACCGTCATTCTTTGCCATTTTTACTCCTCCTCTTTGTAACCTTTGTCTTAATAAATTTTAATTATGCTGATTTAAAATTCCAAATCTAATTAAAAATTAAGAATTAGTGACAGCCGCCGCAGGTGCAACAATCGTGTGTGCAACCGTCATTTGTAGGAAGCTCGCAGGTCTCTGCATCCTGACCGTCAAAGAACAGACCAATCATACCGCTGATGTACTGTGCCATCTGCTCCATCTCTGCTGCAGCAGCTGAATACTTTTGCATATTTTCGCCTGCCATAATCTCGCCGTATAGCTTTTGATATTCTTCCTGTAGCTCGCCGATTCTCTCCTGAGAAGCCTCCTCGCCCTTTTCAGTCTCCTGCTGATATTTTAGAGACAGAAGCTGCATTTCCTGCATCTGCTGTTGTAGCTTTTCGTCTGCATCGTTAGCCTTTGCAGCTGCCTGAAGTGCGATAAAGCGCTCGTCCTTTTGAATTTCCTTGCCTAATTCTCTTAAAGCTGATTCAATACTCATAATTATTTCTCCTTTACTAATTCTCCCCTCATAACAAATGTCAGAGGTTCAACAACTTTAATGCTTTGGAAGGTTCCGATAAGGCTTTCGTCCCCCTCAAATTCTATAATCAAATTGCCGTCATTTCTTGCAGCAACATAATTATCATTTAGCTTTCCCTTGCCATATACATAGCATTTATAGGTCTTGCCCTTGTGGAGTGCCATTTGCTCGGCACTGATTTTTTCCTGCAGGTCGGTCAGCTCCTTAAACCATCTTGACTTTTCCTCTGCTGAAATCGGATCGGGCATTTCGGCAGCAGGTGTGCCCTTTCTCGCAGAATAGATAAAAGTGAACAGCGAGGTCGCCTTAACCTCTTCTACAAGACTTAGAGTTTCTTTAAACTCATCATAGGTCTCGCCCGGGAAGCCTACGATAATATCGCTTGTTATTGAAAGCTCGTCTCCCATAAGCTCCTTAGCATAATTAATAAGCTCAAGGTACTGCTCACGGGTGTAGTGTCTGTTCATAGCCTTGAGCACTCTGTTGCTTCCGCTTTGAAACGGCAAGTGAAGATGCTGTGCAACCTTGTCGCAGGAAGCCATTGTCTCGATAAGCTCTCTTGTGCAATCCTTTGGATGACTCGTCATAAATCGAATTCTAAAGTCGCCGTCCAAATCATTAAGCTCTCTCAAAAGCTCGGCGAATGAAACATAGGGAATTAAATCCTTGCCGTAGGAATTTACATTTTGTCCTAAAAGTGTAATTTCCTTATAGCCCTCGCTGACAAGCTGTTTGAATTCATTTATGATGTCCTGCTTTTCTCTGCTGCGCTCTCTGCCGCGAACGTACGGCACAATACAGTATGTGCAGAAATTGTTGCAGCCGTACATAATCGGAAGCCACGCCTTTGCATCATTATCGCGCTTAACGGGAACACCCTCGGCAATCGCACCGTCCATATCGGGAATTTCAAATACTCTCTTTCTGCCTGTCAATGCTTTGAACAAAAGCTCGGGAAGACAATGAACAACATGTGTTCCGAAAACCAAGTCAACAAACGGATAAGACTGCTTTATTTTATCTGCAATATGCTTTTGTTGCATCATACAGCCACAAAGAGCAATTACAGTATCGGGATTTTCTCGCTTATATTTTTTTAACGCGCCGACATTTCCGAAAACTCTGTCCTCTGCATGCTCACGAACAGCGCAGGTGTTAAAGATGATCAGCTTAGCCTCAAGACGATTTTCCGTAAAATCGTATCCCATCAGCTCAAGCATACCTTTAATCTTTTCGCTGTCGGCAACATTCTGCTGACAGCCGTATGTTATAACACAGGCCTTTGGCTTGTCCTGATATTTAGCAGATAAAACCGAGCTAACCTTGATGATGTATTCATTTTGTTTTGCCAATTCATCAGCACTGACAACGGCTGTTTTTCTGCTTTTATCACTCATACCCTACACCTCTCGTTATACGCATAACATTATAACAGATTATTCAAGTATAATCAATATTTATTTA
>CALZMC010000104.1 GCA_945788455.1 uncultured Clostridia bacterium | reverse complement strand
GGTATTTACAAAAATCGGCAGAGAGCTTGCTGTTGCTGTAAAGAACGGCGGTCCTGACCCAAACAATAATGCAAAGCTACGTGACGTTATCGCAAAGGCAAAGCAGAATAACGTTCCAAACGACAATATCGAAAGAATGCTAAAGAAGGCTGCCGGAGATACTGACGGTGCTAACTTCGAGGAAATTGTATATGAGGGCTACGGTCCTTCAGGTATCGCAGTTGTTGTCGAAACTCTGACCGACAACAGAAACAGAACTGCAAGTGAGGTTCGCCACTATTTTGACAAGGCAGGCGGAAATATGGGTACTCCCGGCTCTGTTACATTTATGTTCGGCAAGGAGGGCGTTATCATTATCGAGAAGGAGGATGTTGACGAGGATCAGCTAATGGAGGATGCTCTTGAGGCAGGCGCAACAGATTTCTTAACCGATGACGAGGACATCTTCGAGATTAGAACAGAGGCTACCGATGTAGGTGCTATTCGTGATGAGCTTGAGGCAAAGGGCTACAATATCGTATCATCTGAGCCTGCATATATCCCGCAGACTTATACTCGTCTTGAGGACGAAAACGATATGAAGGCTATGTCAAAGATGATTGAAATGTTTGAGGAAAACGATGATGTTCAAAACATCTGGCACAACTGGGAGAACGAGGACGACTACGAGGGTTAATCCCCTAAGCATCTAAACTAAACAAGTTATAACGAAGACCAAGGTTAAATTTTACCTTGGTCTTTTTTCTTTACCGAATTTTTATTATTTCTTTTGATTAGATTTACTTTATCTTTCCTGCATCTTTGTTTTATAGGGTTATTATAAAAGCATAGCAAGTGACGAAAATGTAATATTAAATTCACTTTGCCGTCACTTTGGCTCTTTACAATAACTATTAAAGGAGAAAATAGTGTGAAAAATCACACTATTTCAATTGTATTGTCCTCAAAATTTGCCTGTGGCATAATTTTGAGATGACTGAATTCCCATTATACACCTTATCCGGCTACGATAACGGTGTTTGGGATTTTTAATTACTATTTGTAGCCGGAAAGGTTATGGGAATTATTATGAATTTATTAGTAACACTTGATTCTAACTACGTTCATCAGCTATTGGTTATGCTCAAGTCAATATCACATTCAAATCCTTGTGAAAAGCTAACTGTATATATTATTCACACAAGATTGACTGAATTTGATTTAGCATTGATAAAAAGCAGTTTTCCAAAATACAGCTTTATCTCAATAGTGCCAGATGATGAAATATTTGACGGTGCTCATTTTACAAAAAGAATTACAAAGGAAACATATTACAGGCTTCTGCTATGTGAATATCTGCCGAGTGATGTTGACAGAATTCTCTATCTCGACCCCGACACAATAGTGCTAAAAAGCCTAAAGCCGTTATATAATCACGACTTTGGAGACAGGTGCTTTGTCGGAGCAGGACACACAGGCAGTATAGTTGAATGGTTCAACAAAAAACGCCTTAATATGAACGATAATTCCACATACATTAATGCCGGTGTTTTGATGATTAACGTTAAGAATTTCAGAAAAATATTCAACAAAAGCGATATAAAAGCTTTGATTGATAAAAAAGGAAAGCTTTTATTCCAAGCCGACCAAGATATTATAAACTCGCTATATCACAAATACACCGACTATGTCCATGCAATTCAATATAATCTTGATGAGCACACATATCAAAAATACAAAATTAACGATAGATACATAAAGGAAAATACCGTAATTATTCACTTCGACGGAAAGAACAAGCCTTGGAAGGACAGCTATACAGGCTCTATGAGGGAATACTATGACTACTGTGAAAAGCTACTTAACAACAACGAAGAAAAAATTCAATTCCCTATCGCAAATTAAAAAAGCGCTGATATTTCTTGTTCCCACTTTGTATTTTGCTGTATTTTTAACATTATACTTTTCAGTAGGAAAAGAGCTTACACAAGTTATATCGAACAAGGAAACCTTTAAGGCTTGGATAGGCACATTCGGCGTATATGATGAAATTATTTTTGTTACAATCAGAGCAATCCAAACCGTGATAAAAATAATTCCTGCAGAGCCTCTTGAAATAGGTGCAGGATATATTTGGGGAACATATAAGGGATTAGCTCTTTGTATGATTGGCACCGAGATAGGCTCTGCCGTAATACTGATACTGACATCTCTATTTGGAACAAAGCTGTTAAATGCTCTGTTTGACATTGAAGAAATAAATAAGTGGAGCTTTATAAAGAATGCAAAGAAGAAATATCTTCTCCTTACAATAATCTACTTAATCCCCGGAACTCCAAAGGATTTTATAACATACTTTGTAGGAATAACGGATACAAAAATCTTGCCGTTTCTGCTTGTAACAGGTATTGCGAGAATACCGTCAATAATATCATCAACATGGTGCGGTCAGCTACTTGACAAAAGCAGTATAACAATCTTTGTATTAGCTTTTTCACTTATAACGGCAATATCATTAATAATCGGATATTATGCAAATAAAAAGCTAAAAATACTTTGCTAACGGCAGTCTGTCAAAAAACTCAATATGCCTATCAAACATTTTTGAAAAAAACGAGATGATGTTTCCGTTTAAAACTGCCATTAAAAGTGTACCGATATTTATTGCAACAAATTTGTGAAATAAAATCAGGCTAAGCGAAACCGAAACAACAAGCATAGAAATATCGTAGCCCAGCTTAAATTTTCGCATATCAAGCTTTTTAAAATGACCTACCTCTCGTACAAAATAGTCATAAGCGCAGGGAGCAAGATATGTATTAAAAAACATTGCAACAGAAAAGCTTGTCATTACCATACCTAAAACTAAAAGCACAATTCTAACCACGATACTCTCAGCCTTAATAGGCGATGTTACAAATATAGCGAAATCAAGTATCAAGCCATAAATAAATGCACTCGCAAAGCTCGTTAGATAAGCTACTCTAAAGTGCTTAATTATCAAACACATAAGCACCAAAAAGAACGCTTGAAAAATCCATTCGGTTTGACCTGTTGTGATGAACTGCACTCTTTCGCTGATTATGTAGCTGGGTGCCGCAATCATCGACATACCGAGATTTGCTTTTATTGTAAATGACACGGCAAACGGCATACACACCATACCTAAAATGTATGCAAGCTCTCTTGACATTCTGATTTTCTTCATAAAAATATCCTCTACAAAATTAATGTTACACCCCACATACGAGGTGTAACATTTTTTGTTGTATTTTTTATTTTATCTTTCTTCTCTAAAATAAGCAAGTCCAAGTGACTGAGGACCTTGATGCTCCTTCTTCTTTCTTGTGCTTACAAGAATTAGAACAAGAATTGTAACAACATAAGGCAGCATTTGAATTAGCGGAATATATGTCATAGGTACATTTACATAGGTAAACAGAATATATAAACCACCGAACAAATATGAGCCGATAATAGATAGTGACGGCTTCCAAACTGCAAAAATTACAATCGCAATAGCAAGCCAGCCTCTGTCGCCAAAACCGTCATTCGCCCAGATGCCGTTACTGTAATCCATAATGAAGAACAGTCCGCCAAGTCCTGCGATAACACCGCCGATGCAGGTTGCAAAATACTTATAAGCATTAACGTTAATACCTGCCGCGTCAGCTGTTGCAGGATTTTCGCCGACAGCACGAAGCTGAAGACCGACCTTTGTTTTCTTTAAAACAAAGCCTGCTACGAGTGCAAGAATAATAGCAAGATACA